>JAAYBA010000055.1 GCA_012719085.1 Planctomycetota bacterium | reverse complement strand
TGGGGAACCTTACGGCCGACGCCGGCTTTGACATTCTGCGGGCCGGAATCGGACGTTTCGGATACGATCGCTTCGCCGCCGTCTGGGCGGCGAGGACCGGGCTGGGCGAGTGGGGGTATCGATGGATCCGACGGGCGGTGCACATGGCCCGACCGGCCTATGAAGTCCGCGTCGTCGCGCGGAAAGATAGTCCCTCCGAAGATGTCCGGGCCACCCTATGAAGAATGCGACGCATCGACCAGCCAGTCTGAACGTGGCCGAAGGCACCTTTGCCGGTGTCATCGAACAGGTGCTGCTGTTCGTTTGCCTCGGCATTCTCGCCCTTCGGACGACCTACACTGAAGGACCTCTCATCCAGACCTTCACGTTGCCCGGCAGTTTGTCCGACACGATCTACAGCCTCACGCTCTCCGGATTGCTGAGCCTGGCTCTGGTTCTCTGGCTTCTCAGCGGCCTGTGGCGGGGCCAGATGACGTATCGCGTCACCGGCATGGAAGTCGGCCTGATGCTGTTTCTCCTCGGTGGTGTCATCTCCGCGATCGCCGCCGGCGAAAAACGCATGGCAATCAACAGCATCGTCACTCTCACCGGGCCAATCCTGGCGGCGGTGCTGCTGGTCCAACTTCTCGATCGCCCGTCCAGAATCCAGGCGGTGCTCTTGACGGTCGCGGCCTTGGCCGTGGCGTGCGCATATCAGTGCGCCGAGCAGTTCCTCGTCAGCAATAGGATCATGATCGAGCAGTATGCCAACGCCCCCGAGACCCTGTTGGGGCCTCTCGGCATCGAGCCGGGCACCTTCCAGCACTTCCTGTTCAAACACCGGCTGTATGGCCAGGGCGTGCGCGGGTTCTTCACGACCGGCAACTCAGCCGCTTCCTTTGCAATGCTCGCCGCCTTCGCCGCCCTGGCCTTGCTGCGGCATCACCACCAAACGAATCCCGATCAACGATCGCGACGGCTGTCGCGGTGGTGTCCGATCGTTGCCGTGGCGATCATCGTCGCCGGCCTAGTTCTGACGCGGAGCAAGGGAGGCATCCTGGCGTTTATCATTGCGGCGGCCTTGTATGCCATGATCCTTCTCCTGCGCAGGCGGTTTGCAGAGCACCGCAGGGTCGTATGGACTGTCTCGGCGGCGGTTCTGCTGATGGGCTCGCTGGCGGTGGGATGCGTGGCGGTCTCATACGGCCTCAAGCACGGACGATTGCCGGGGGGCAACTCCATGCTGGTCCGCTGGCAATACTGGCACGCCACGGCCCAGATGATCGCCGATCGTCCCCTCACAGGGGTCGGCCCGGGCAACTTCGCACAGAACTACACGCGATACAAGCCGGCATCGGCGCCTGAGTCGGTATCCGACCCGCATAGTCTCCCGCTGAGTCTGCTGGCCCAGTACGGGCCCCTCGGCCTGCTGGGTTTTCTGGCCATGATCGTGGTCCCCCTTTGGCGCGCGGCCGCCGGTGCCGCTTCGGAGCCGGCGTCAGGCGAATGCCAGGCAAAGGCGAAGTCGCTTGCCGTCGCGACGCTGGGGGTCGTGGCCGCGTCGCTGTTGTTGTTCAGACCCTTCCTGATCCCTGCCTCATGGACAGGTGATTTCGAGGTGGTCCTCTACGAAATCATCGCACTCTACGGCGCACCGGTGGCCGCGTTTCTCATCGGCTTCTTCCTCCTCGCGGCGCCGCTGCTTCGTAGAAACGCAGAGCCGGCCCACCCCTATGGGGCCCCCGCCTGTGCAGCGTTGGGCTGCGCCGTCGTCGGCGTCCTCGTACACAATCTCGTGGACTTCGCCCTCTTCGAGCCCGGCATCTGGATGACCCTGTGGGCCATGATGGCCTGCATCATCGCAATCGGTCATCACCGGCAGCCCTCCCGCTGTATCACCCTGCCTCCCACTGTCGCACTCAAGGCGATCACACTGGCCGGGGCCCTTCTGCTCGTGCTCGCATACGTTTGCTTCATCTGGCGTCCCGTATACGCCATGACCGTGCTGACCCATCAGGGCCGTCAGGCCGCCGCCCGAGGATACTTCGATCGAGCCCATGCCCTTCTCGAGGCGGCCGCAGCCGCCGATCCGTTGTCTCCGGCCGCGTCGAGTCTCAACGGACGCCTGTACCTGCAACGGGCCGAACATGTCTCCGTCGGACAGTCCCCGCTTCTGGAAAAGGCCGCCGACAGCTTCCGCACAGCTATCGAACGCGATCCGGCCGACTGCAAGAACCATGAAAGGGCCGGCGACGTCGCACGGCTCATGGGACACCACGACCAGGCGTTTGCGCGGTATCTCGAAGCCGCCGAACGATATCCCGGTTCGGGACGACTGCAATTGCGTCTCGCACAAACCGCCGAGCGACTCGGCGATGACGATGCCGCCCGCCGGCACTACCGCCAAGCAGTCGAGATCGAGGAGGCGTTCCGCAGGCAGTTCCGGCAGATGTACCCGGAACAGACAGAGGTGGTCAGCCGGCTCGGGCAGGAGGACTACGAACTGGCCCGGCGGCGCATCAAGGAACTCAGCAGGTGATGTAACGCTGACCCGACCGTCAGGAGAACTTGGCGATCACGTCGTCGGGAATGTCGAAATTCGCGTACGCGTTCTGAACATCGTCGTGATCGTCGAACGCCTCCATCAGCGAAATGATCCTCTTGGCCACCGCCTCTTCCTCAATCGCGACGGTGTTCTGCGGCACCATTGAGATCTCCGCCACCTCGATCTCGATGCCCTTGGTCTCCAGTGCCTTTTTCAGCTCATCGTAGGCGCCCGGGTCGCACGTGATCTCGAACACCTCTCCGGTATTCTCCATGTCGTCGGCCCCGGCCCCCAGCGCCACTTCGAGCAGATCGTCTTCCTGGGCGTTGGACGTCCCGACGGTAATCAGCCCCTTCTTGCCGAACATCCAGTTGACGCATCCGGTGGTGCCGAGCGAGCCGCCGTGCTTCTCGAAGATGCGCTTGATCTCGGGACCGGTGCGGTTGCGGTTGTCCGTGAGCGCCTCGACCATCACCGCCACGCCGCTGGGGCCATAGCCCTCATAAAGAACCTCCTCGTAATGCACGCCGCCGAGGTCTCCCGTGCCCTTCTTGATGGCTTTTTCGATCGTATCCTTGGGCATATTGGCGGCCTTGGCCTTGTCGACGGCGTAGCGCAGCGTCAGATTTGCCGCCGGGTCGCCCCCGCCGTTCTTGGCCGCCACGATGATCATTCTGGCAATTTTGCTCCACATCTTGCCGCGTTTGGCATCGTTCGCGGCCTTCTTGTGCTTGATACCCGCCCAGTGTGAATGGCCTGACATATAGACTCCTCAAGAATCCCGTAGCAGCTCAATCCCGATCACAAAGTCATCCAAGCTCCGTATTATAATCCACAGCACGCCGCTTTATAGCGATTTTTCAGAAAACTTGAGGCCGTTTGCGCCGCAGGGGCCATCCCAGCCGGGCTGAAGACAATTGCGGCATCGGCACATCGACCGGCATCTGGCGCCAGGGCACTTGTCGCAGCACGCGTTCTCTCGTACGATGGGAGACCTCATCCGGATCGACACGGCAATGCAAAGGAGCAGAACACCATGAGCCACCGAATCAGCAACTGGTATCCCCTAAAAGAAGTCTTGTCAGTCCTTCTGCTGGCGGCCATCCCCGTATTGTCGGGTTGCGGGGGCGTGGGTACGACCGCAGGGACCTGGGAACCGCTCTTCAACGGCACGGACCTGACAGGCTGGACCGTCAAATGCAGGCCCGCCGATCGCGACAATGAGTTCTGGAAGGTCGATGACGGGTCCCTCCTGGCGGACTCGATGGACCATGAAGGGCACGATTACGTCTGGCTGGTAACCGACCGCGAGTATGCGGACTTCGCCCTGCGTCTGCGGTTCCAGGCGTACCGCGACAGCCCGGGCAACAGCGGCATCCAGATCCGCAGCCGGTATGATGACGAAGCGGGATGGCTGGACGGCCCCCAGATCGACATCCATCCGCCGGGTCCCTGGCGGACGGGGATGATCTGGGACGAGACCCGAGGCGTCGGGCGCTGGCTCTACCCCGATAGACCCCAGGGGCAATGGGTCAACCCGACCATGGCGAACCCCGATATGGTCTTCTACTATGCCGACGAAGGACCGGGCTGGAACACACTGGAGATCCGGGCCGTCGGCCCGCGCATCATCGTCCTGCTCAACGGCGTCATCGTGACCGACTGCGATGGCTCCGGGATCCTTGACGATTCCGTCCACCAGGGGCACGACGTGGGCCTCAAAGGCCACATCGCCCTTCAGATCCACAAGGCCGACCGGCTCAGGATACGGTTCAAAGACATCGTCATCCGGGAACTGGCCGCCCCGTAGCCCCCTGTGGCTCTTGCGACCGCACCGGGAAAGCCGTCCTATAATCCAAAGCGAAAGACCCTTTCACCGGGCGGTGAACCCACAAGCGTCACTGCACTGACGATTTCGGAGCTTTTTTTCTTGACGGGGGTTTAATGACTCCCTAACTTGGACGATCATGTTAGAAACTGTGGACGAATGGGGCCGTGGATTGCCCCGCGTTCCTGCAGCGTGGATTGACCCCGCTGCATGACAGTACATGAGACGGGTGTTTCGAGGCCCGTTTCAAACGGTGGTTCAAGTTGCAAAGACACGCTTGGGCTGTCGCGTTCCGATGGAAACCCACTCGGTTTCATCGGGTCGAATGCGGCGATCGGGCGTGGATTTCCAGTGAAACGAAATCGACTCGCAGCCGTCAATCGCGTTTCAGCGAGGGAGTGAGAGATTTGAGGACAGCGTCAGCGAATAATCGGGCCTTGAGGCTTCTGCAACGCCCGAGGACTCCGGATCCGCGAGTGATTCTCGTCTAAGCCGCTGATTGTCTGCCTCAATCGACAAGGTTTCGTGCTTCGCTGTCGTTTCTTTGGAGCTTCCCTGCCATCGGCCTGTATTCCGTCCGCAGTGAGCGTTATCAACTGACACTGTGGTGTGGAAAGGTACGGAATATGGACGCCTTATTGATGCAGATATCCACTATCGGGGCCGGCATCGCAAGTCTCGTCACCTTCATTCTGGGCGTTTGTCTGGCCTTCATCGTCCAGCAGATGCTCGCCCGAACCCGGGCCCGGACTATCGCGGAGGACCTTCAGAGGCAAATCGACGGAGCAAAACGCGAGGCGGAAAACATCATCAAATCCGCCCAGATCGAGGCGGCGGCTGAGGCCATCAAGAAGAAGGAGCAGTTCACTGCCGAGGCCAACCAGATTCGGGCCGAGTTGCGGGAAAACGAGGTGCGGCTTTCCAAACGGGAAGACGCCCTGGATCGCCAGACAGACCTGCTCCAGAAACAGGAACAGACGCTCAAGAAGCAGGAACAGGACGTCGAGCGGAGGCTCCGCAACACGGAACTGAAGGACAAACAGCTTTCGGTCCTGATCGCCCAGCAGAAGAACCAGTTGCTCAAAATCACCGCGATGGACGTTGAGGAGGCCCGCACCCTACTGCTCAAGCGTCTGGAGGACGAGTGCGAGCACGAGATGTCGTCGCTGATCCAGCGGAAGGTCGAGGAGGCCCAGGAACTGGCCGACGTCAAGAGCCGCGAGGTGCTCAGCACGGCAATCCAGCGCTATGCGGCCGAGCAGACCTGCGAGGTAACGGTATCGACGGTGGACATTCCCAACGACGACATGAAGGGCCGAATCATCGGTCGTGAAGGCCGCAATATCCGGGCCTTCGAGAAGGCCACCGGCGTGGACGTGATCGTCGATGACACCCCCGGCATGGTCGTCGTCAGCGGGTTCAATCCCGTCCGGCGTGAGGTGGCCCGCCTGTCGATGGAGCGGCTGATCCAGGACGGCCGGATTCACCCGTCCCGCATCGAAGAACTGGTGGCCCAGACCCGAAACGACGTCAACGCCAAGGTCCTCCAACTCGGCAAAGACGCGGCGGTCGAAACCAACGTCAGAGGTCTTTCCAACAAGATTATCAGCCTCCTCGGCGCCCTGGCCTACCGCACCAGCTATGGCCAGAACGTCCTTCGCCACAGCGTGGAGGTCGCCTTCCTCAGCCAGGTCATGGCCGACGAGCTGGGTCTGGACGGCTCGATCGCCCGCCGGGCCGGCTTGCTCCACGACATCGGCAAGGCCATCGACCACGACGTCGAGGGCAGCCACCCGGTGATCGGAACCAACTACCTCAAGCGGTTCAACGAATCGCCGATCATCCTCAACGCGGTGGCAGGCCACCACGGCGACATACCGCCGGACAATCCCTACACCCCGCTCGTCGCGGCGGCCGATGCGATCAGCGCCTCGCGCCCAGGCGCCCGAAGGGAAACCCTCGAACGCTACATCAAGAGGCTCGAGAAGCTCGAGGAGATCGCCACGGGCTTCAAGGGCGTGGAAACCGCCTATGCGATTCAGGCCGGACGCGAGATTCGTGTCATCGCCAACGCCGACCAGGTCGACGACGAGGCGGCGATGAAGGTCGCCCGAGACATTGCCAAAAAAGTCGAGGATGAGATGACCTATCCCGGCGAAATCCAGATCACGCTGTTGCGGGAAGTCCGCTGCATCGAATACGCCAGGTAAGCGATGATACGGGCCAAGGCCCAGGCCGTCGCCGAAAGGAAACGATGAGACTGAACGTACTGTGCATCGGGGATATCGTGGGCCGCCCGGGCCGGCGGGTCCTGGCCGACAAGCTCAAAGCCTTCGTGCGCGAGCAATCCATCGACTGTGTGATCGCCAACGCCGAGAACGCCGCCGGCGGATCGGGCCTCACGCCCCAGATCTACGACAAGCTGCTGCGATATGGCGTGAATCTGATCACTCTTGGCGACCATGCGTTCCGCAAGCGCGACATCATCGAGACCCTGGAACGGACGAACAACATCTGCCGGCCGGCGAACTTCTCCGAACACGCCGCCGGCCGGGGCACCGCGCTGTACAAGACGGGCAAGGGCCCCGTGGTGGGGGTTCTGACGCTGATTGGCCGGCTGTTCATGAAGCCGGCCGACTGCCCCTATGCCGCCGCCGACAAATGGATCCCGAGGCTTCAGAAGGAGGCGGACCTGATCGTAGTGGACTTCCACGCCGAGGCCTCCAGCGAGAAGATTGCGATGGGCTATCACCTCGACGGCCGCGCGAGTTGCTGCTTTGGGACGCACACCCATGTCGTCACCGCCGATGAGCGGGTGCTGCCCAAGGGTATGGCCTACATCAGTGACGTCGGCATGACCGGCGCGCACGATTCCGTGCTCGGACGCAGGAGCGACAGCGTTCTGAAGTCGTTCCGTACGCAGATGCCGGCGCCGTTCGAGATCGCCACGGGAGACGTCCGCATCAATGGGATCGTGGTCACGATCGACAGCAACACCCGACGGGCCGAACGGATCGAACGGATCCGCATCGACGCCGATCATGAGGAAGACATGCGGTACGACAGCGACGACGGTCGTCCGGAGTACTACAGCACCCCTTGACCTGCCGAATCCCCGGACGGGCCGCACGGGTCGTCGAAGCGGACCTGCCGCTCATGGGCCCCCTACTTCGGCGCTCCAAGCAGGGCCCGCAGCGTCGTTCCGGAGTACTCCTGGCTGCCTTTAAGCATGATGTAATATGTCCCGGCCTTGGGATTGTTGATCGTAACCGTCTCATTGTTGCCGACCCGGTGCGGGCGGTCGTCCCACGTCTTGAGGGTGGGCTTGGCGCCTCGGCGAACGTACAGATCGACGTCCCCCTCACCGCCCCAGGTGGCGATCTCCAGCCGGCTCTGCTTGGCAGGCACCTCGATCTTGTAGTATATCTCGCTGGCGACGGCGCCCGACAGTCCGCCCAGGGGCACGCCACTGATCAGAGCAAACACACCGTCAACCGGCTCATCGTTCGGCGGGTCCGCCGTGAAGGCCTCCGCCTGGGCGTACGCGGTCAGGCGAACG
>JAAYBA010000428.1 GCA_012719085.1 Planctomycetota bacterium | reverse complement strand
TACTGCTGCTCTCTCCAGTACCGCGTGACGATCCCATCGGTGATCTCAAAGTAGAGCACGGTGCGATCCTCTCGTTTATCGTCGAAGTTCAGCAGAAGAAAGGCGCTGAAGTCGCTATCGACCATCTTCGTGTAGACGTACCGAAGAATCTCCGTTCCCTCGGGCGTCTGGGTCTGGCTCGTCGGTTCGCCGAGCATGCCGAGCACCCATTCCTTGCTCGTCGAGCCCACCTGGATCTGCCGAAGCGTCTCGGTGCCGACGGCCGGCCCCTTCGGGCCGTAACGCACGTCGGACCGGCCCGAAATGCACCCGGTCAGTGCGAAACCGAAAACCGCACACAAAAGGATCGTCCCTGCTGACGCCATCATCTTTCGCTCGGCCATAATCGTCGCTCCTAAAACCAACATCATCGCACCTGGTTTTCTCTTATCCTGTGACGCACCGCGTGCCAGATCGTAGTCCTGGGTGCGCTGCCTGTCAACCAACACCGCTCGAAGATGAAAGGCACGATGGAGGCCGCAAAGTCACGGAGAAAGTTGGATTCGCGATAGAGGGTTGCAGGATGAAGAGGAATCATGCTATAAGTGGGTCCCGATACTGAATGAAACCGTTCAGGACAAGGAGCAGCTATGACGACGCGATCCGATCCACGGCTGAACAGACGCGAATTCCTTGCCGGCACAGCAGCGTTGGCGACGGGCGCTCTTGGCTTGCCGGGCTGCGCGACAAAGCCATCAGGCTACGCGCCGATCCCCGCCAGCCGGTGGGCTCTCCTGGCCGATACGCACATCGCCGCCGATCCCGACGACCACAGCGGCGAGTTCTATCCGCACCGCCACATGGCGAAGGTCGTCGAGCAGGTGCTGGCGGACCCGCCCGAGGGGATGGTGATCGCCGGCGACGTGGCCCGTCTGCGGGGGCTGGCGGAAGACTACGTCCAGGTCCGCAAGCTCCTGTCGCCCCTTGACGACAAGGTGCCGGTCTACATGGCGCTGGGCAACCACGACGACCGGGCAAACATCATGGCTGAGTTCACGAACCCACCGGGCCGGATTCAGGCGATCAAAAACAAGCACGTGACGATCGTCGACGCCGGCCCTGTCCGGCTGATCCTTCTCGATTCCCTTGTCAAGGTCAACGAGACGCCCGGACTGCTGGGTAAGGCGCAGCGGGACTGGCTCAAGACGTATCTGGCCGAGTCCGACGACACCCCCCTGCTGCTGTACTTCCATCATTCACTGCGCGACAGCGACGGCGACCTGCTCGATTCGCCGAGGCTCTTCGAGATCATCGAACCCCTGCGGAAGGTCAAGGCCCTCGTCTATGGCCATTCGCACGACTACGTCTACGCCGTGCATGAAGGGATTCACCTGATCAATCTACCGGCCGTCGGCTACAGCTTCCGCAGCGAGATGCCCCTCGGCTGGGTCGAGGCGAACCTGACCGCCCGAGGCGGCGACTTCACCCTGCACGCCGTGGCCGGCAATACCGACATCGACGGCCAGGTCACATCGCTGACCTGGCGAACGTAGCGCGGCGGTCAGAAAGTCATCCTGCGAGCAGCGAGCAAGAAGACGGGATACTCGCGCGGCCAATCGGCGCCCTCGGGTTGACGCCGGATCGTGTGGATCGTTCGTGCGCTCTTCACTGAAAATCCGACCGCTTCGGCCTCCGCTCGGAACCAGGCCGGGTCGATCCCGTGATGGACTTCATGCGCGCTGTCCTTGTGGAAAGTCCCATCCTCCGGTTCGAGGTCGGCGACAGCGATCCAGCCGCCCGGCTGAATCCACTGCGCGAACCGCGTCAGAAGCGCCGGGATGTCCTCGATGTGGTGAAAGACCATGCTGCTGACGATAGCGTCGAACGACAGGCCCGACGGTTGCAGATATCCATCGTCGAGCAGGAGAGTCCGGACATGGTTCAGGCCCGACGCCTTCGCCTTGGCTTCGAGCACAGCCAGCATCTGCACCGACGTGTCAGCCGCCGTGACCGAAGCAACCTTGGGTGCCAATTCTCGCGTAATCAGCCCGGTCCCGCACCCGAAATCCATCACGGCCATCTGGGGCGTCAACGGGACCGCCGCGACCATCGCCCCGGCAACCGCCTTCGCCAGCTCCACACGCGTTGGATTGTCATCCCACGTCGCCGCCGCCGCATCGAAATGGTTGTTCGCCCCTCCAGTCTCCTGCATCGCGTCTCTCGGTGTCGGTCCTTTGCGATCCACGTTCATGGTTTAACCTTCATTTGCTTTGCAGTCTATTCCACCTCGCGGGCGACAACGTCTAGGACCTGCCTCTCGCGTCGTTCCAGCAGGTCGCCGAGGGCGGGCAGGCTGAAACGATAGCACACGACAAGCGCTGCCAGAAGCGTTGCCGAAGCGATAAGGTTCACCGTCGCGGCCGAGGCCCAGCCGACCCTCTCGAACAACACACCTGACAGAGGCATGAGGAAGATGGGGATCAGCGTCACGGGAAACAGCAGGTGCGCCAGCAGGATCAGAAGGGTCGTCGTCGTGTGCGTTTTCGTCGGTTTCATCGAGCCCGGAGCGACCCGGTACGGCACGAGGACCGAGAGGAGATTGCCCATCATGCTCAGCAAGAGGAAGGCCACGGGCAATTGCAGGATCGTCGCGACCACGACTGTCGCCGGCGGACGTACGGCAATCGTCACGAGCGCCAACAGGACCAGACCGATCGAGGTGGCGATCGGAAACAGCGCGAGATTCTTGCCAAGCAGAATCCACTGGCGCCGCGTCGGCAGCAGCACCAGCGTGCGGAACCCGCCCCGGTCGAAGCCGAACAGATTGAACATGAGCTGGCTCATGCCGAAGAACGTCACCGCCACAGCGCCGGTCGCCATGAACGGCTTGGCGATGTCTGATGTCGCAGAGGATCGCTTGAACAGCGCCATCCCGCCGAACATCACCAGCCACATCAGGTTCATCCCCAGCGCCATCTTCACTTCGGGCGCGCGCTTGAGAGACCGAAAGAACGCCCAGGCCAGCGTGGACGCCTCCTGGGGTATGCCCGGCAGGCGCCAGTCGCCATCGTCGCGGACGCCTACGACAACCCTGGTCTTTGCCTTCGGCCTGGTCTTCTTGTCGGTCTCGCCGCCCTGATAGAAGCGAATGGTGGACCGATAGGCGCGTCCGAGCCCCAGCGCGCCGATGGCGAAGACACCGACGGTCGCCAGGATCGCGGGCCGGACGTCACCGGCGGCCAGCGCCATCGCCCCGTTGCCCACCCAGAGAAACGGAACGACTTTGTGCGCGGTCAGCATGAGCGGCGGAATCGTCCTTTCCCGCTTGTCCTGTGACGGCGTCTGGCCCCGCTCCTCAGACGACGCCGATGGAACGGTTCTCGGCCGGTGGCGGCCACGATCCGAAGTCAACTGGACGAGGAAGTTGGGCAGTTGGGTCAAGAGGATAAAACCCACGGTGACGCCCGCGATGATCGCCCGCCGGCGACGCGGATTGATCATGAGCGCAACCAGCCAGCCTCGAAGGCAGTAGATCCACGAGGTAATCATGAAGACGAAGCC
>JAAYBA010000427.1 GCA_012719085.1 Planctomycetota bacterium | reverse complement strand
CCTCATCGGATGCTTGCGGAGATCACTTGCGCTGCTCCTTGAGCATGTAGGCCTGGAGGCGGATGAGGCTCTTGCCGCTGACGGTGCGGGCCGACAGGTCGCCCAGGATAACGCCATAGCGGTCCTCATCGAGCTTCCAATGCATCAGGACCGCATGCGGGTCGTTCAGATTGGCCCGGTCGCCGTAGTAGACCACTTCGCGGCCCTGGGCGGCGAGGGTGTCACGCAGGTTCATCAGTTCGCCGAGGATGTCGCTGCGGGAGGCCTTCTCTCCGGACAGGGCGTATCGGAGCACCACCTTTCCGTCGCGGACCATCCGTCGGCTGAGAGCCTCGCGTCCGCCGAAGAGCCCCCCGGCCACGATCAGGGCCAGGACGATGACGGCGGCCGCCGTGATCCGGCTGATTCGGAAGTCCACGATGATATTGATGCCGTCCATCCGATGGGCAGTCAGCTTGCGCGGGATGCGGTCCTTGATCTGCTGGAGCAAACCCGGACGGACCGGTTCCAGGCCCCGCGTCGGGAACGCCCGCAGCAACTGCTCAATTCGTTCCTTATCGGTTTCCATATGTCACCCCTGCCGCTGACGCGGACCATTCCAATCGGTTTGCACGCTACTGCCTGGCGATCTCCTTCCGCAAGGACTCGAGGGCCCGGTTCAGGCGGCTCTTGAGCGTCCCTTCCCGGACCTGGGCGACCTGTGCCGCCTCGGCGATCGTCAACTGATCCATATAGTGCAACACGACGGCCTGACGGAGCTTCCACGGCAATCGCCCCACCGCCTGGTGCAAGCCCGCGAACAATTCCCGTTCGCCGGCCTGCTGGGCCCCATCGGCCTCGTCCTGCGCCGGCGCGACCTCGTCGATGCAGACGGGCTCGGCGTGCCGATGCCGCCGCCAATACAGCCGGGAGACGTTGGCGGCGATCCGGAACAGCCAGCTCGTAAGCGCCCTGTCCTCCCGCAACTGACCGATGTGCCGCCAGACCTGCATGAACGTCTCCTGGACCAGGTCTTCACTTGTCTGGCGGTCGTGCCCCACCGACCGCATGAACACGTAGATTCGCTCGTGGTACCGCTCGACAAGGGTCTCGGCGGCGGTCCGGTCGCCATGCCGCAGACGCTGCGCGAGTGAGGACTCGTCCTGGTCGGCGGTCCGCTCGCCATGCAGAGGAACCACCTTCTGGCCACTAGGATGCGCCAAAGTGGTTCTGTGTTCTGTTGGCTGTACGTTTTTCTGCATGGATTCCACGCTGCAAGACCCGTTTTCAGTATACAAATCGGCCGGCGGCCACTCAATACCCGTCTGCCGGCCAATTTGGAGTTTCGATCTGCCAATTCAGCCATCGTCTCGGCTCGTCGATACGCCCGCCGGAGGGGGCCCGACCGTTCTCGACGGAGGCGGATTGCTGTGATTGACGCTTTGCTTATGCACGCCACGGCGTATAATCGCTCCCATGAGAAACGCGATACTCAGCGCGATCTTCGAGCAGATGGCCGATATCATGGAGATCTTGGGAGAGGACCCCTTCCGCATCAACAGCTACCGCAAGGTCTCCCGCACCCTCAGTGAGTTGCCCGCCGATGTGGGCGCGCTGCTCGAAGACGGCCGGCTGGCCAGGACGCCGGGGATCGGCAAATCGAGCCTGGCCAAGATCCGCGAGTT
>JAAYBA010000426.1 GCA_012719085.1 Planctomycetota bacterium | reverse complement strand
TCGACGTTCTGAATCGCCTGCTCCATGGTGAACGGCCCGATGTTGGCGACGTGCACGCCGTCGAGGTCCAGGGCATAGGCCAGCGCCTTGGGCATCAGCTCGGGCGGAGTGTTGCAGCCGACCCACCCCTTGCGGTGGTTGGGGAAGCCGCCTTTGATGCCGGCGTAGACTTTCATCGCCACCACGCCGACGTTGCGCTTGCGGCATTCGGGCAGCACCGTGCCTTCGAAATCGTAGATGTTGCGGTCGGCGTAGTTCATCACGTTCATCACGACGTCGATCTGATCGGTTTGGAGGATCTTGACGAACTGCGGCGGCCTCTCGTGGCCCGAGACGCCGATGAAGCGCGTCTTGCCCGCCTCCTTCTGCTTGAGCAGGTATTCGAGAATGCCGTCCTTGGCCAGGACCTTGTCGAGGTTCTTGTTGCCGATGTTGTGGATGTGTACGAGGTCCACGTGGTCGGTCTTGAGCGTCCGCAGGGATTCCTCGAACATCTGCTGTGCGCGCTGCCCCGAATCGGTCCAGCACTTGGTGACGAGGAACACCTTGTCGCGCCGCGTGGCGAGCACCTGGCCGAGGGCCTCCTCGGCGATGCCGTAGATGCGGGCGGTATCGACGTAGTTCACGCCGCGATCGATCACCTCGCTGAAGATCTTCACCGCCTCGCCCAGATCGCCACGGGCCTCGCCGATGGGCGCGGTGCCCAGGCCCAGGATCGTGACCTTCGCCCCCGTCCGGCCGAGCACCCGCGTGGGCAACTCCGACCCGCCGGACGCCGCTCGCCCCCCTGCCGCCCCCACCGCCAGGGCCGCCCCCGCCAGCGCCGTCTTGCGCAAGAACTCCCGACGACTGTAGTCTGCCCGCACGGAAACGCTGTGCCTGCTGTGCGATGAATGGTCTGCCATGGCCCACAGCCCCCTTTCTGCCTGTCCTTTCGTCGCGACAAGCGCCCTGCCCGGTTCGCCCCCATCCCTCGCCGACCCTCACCACCCTACCGCCTCGCAGCCCATTTGTCCAGACGCATCCACCTCGTATGCTGCATCTAAGGTTGCGGCGGATCGGGCAGGAGTTCGAAGGCGGCGGTGACGGGTTCGGGGATGCTGCGGGGCCGGCCGGTGGCGTGGTCGACGAAGACCCAGTCCGTCTGGCCCTGGGCGAGCGTGACATTGTCGGACGTTCGGATGAACCTGTAGCGGCGCAGCGAGCGGACCTTGCGAAAGCTCGCCACCCAGGTCGAGGCCTCGATCTCGTCGCCGGCGAAGGCGGGACTGAGATATTCGATCTTATGCGACCGCGCAACCCACGTGGCGCCGATCCGCTGCGTCACATCGGTGCATCCGGCGGCGTCGGCGTGCCGAACGGCGATGTCCTGCATCCACTGCACATACACCACGTTGTTGACGTGCCCGTTGGTGTCGATCGCCTCGGGGCCCACGATGAATCGATGTCGATAGATCGCCTGCATTCCAAATCCTTCTTAGCCGGCATATCGAGCGGCGATGACAGCCTAACACACCCGACACCGCGCGGCAATCGTCGGTTCCGTGCCGCCCCGACAGAACGACCTCGACAGATTGGCTTTGCACGCGATTGGTTCGTATACTATAGATGGGTGGTCGGGAGATACCGCAGCCTGTATCAGAACAGCCAACGGACGCGCCGCAGTGACGACGATGCAATCGAAGGAAGGGGAACACCATGGACACAGAGGGAATCATCGCCAGATTTGGCCGGGCCTTCAAGTACATCCTCGATCCCAACGCCGATCTGATGTCCCCATCACAGGCCGCTCGGCTCGCCGAGGCGGAGCGCCAACGCGATGAGCTCAAGGGCAAGCTCGATGCAAGCGAGAAGGCCTGCCGCGAGAAGGACACGCTGATCGCACAACTCCGCGAGCAACTGGCCGCCAAGGCCGAGCAGGCCCCGTCGGCTCCGGCTGCGAAGCCCCCATCGCCCCGTCGTCGCAGGAACACCAGGAAGACGCCGACCCAGGCCAAACCGGCCGAGACGCCCGATGCGCCCGCCAAACCCGCGCGGACCCGCAAGAGGAGCCGCCCGCGCAAGTCCGGGCCGAACACGGGACGCCCCCAGACCAAGGGCCGGCCCAAAGGTCCCGAAGATGGCCCCAAGGCCTGACCTCGACACATCGATTGTCCCATTCCCGCCCCCGGCGTGGTCTGACGCGATCGTTGCGCGTTTGTAGTGACCCGCCTGCGGCGGGTTATCCTGTTTGTAGTGACGCCGTGAGGCGTTAACCCTTCCGTGGTTGGGCAGGCCCTGACGGGCACACTACGAACAGCCTGCCATCCGCATCCGCCTATGGCGGATGAGGCTGCCACGGCAACCTGCCCAAAGACCCGCACACAAGGCGATCAGATTCCCCCTTGCCGCTTCCGGCCAGGCGGGCTATCATGGCCGTCAGCTTCGAGGGCCATCCTGATGAGGCCGGCGCAGTCCAATCATCCATAGGACACCGCACCGCTCGCCCGATCGCCACGCTTCGAGGCAGGAAACAATCCGTGCCAGTAATGGGAAGGGACCAACATGAAGAGCGTGACAACGAAAGCGCGTACCCGCCTGCCCAACGAGACCATCGGCCCGGGTCGGCGACAATTCCTCAAGACGGCGATGAAGGCCGGCGCCCTGCTGGCCCTGCCGCAGGTGATCCCCGGCAGCGCGCTGGGCAAGGCCGGCACCGTCGCGCCCAGCGAGCGCATCATCCTGGGCGCCATCGGCATCGGCGGTCGCGGCCGCTATGTCCTCGGCTGCTTCCTGCAGGACCCCGACCTGCACTGCGTGGCCGTCTGCGATGTGCGCGGCGACAACCGCCAGCGGGCCAAGGCGATGGTCGACGACCGTTACGGCAACCAGGATTGCGCCACGTACATCGATCTGCGCGAGATCCTGGCCCGCCGCGACATCGATGCCGTGCTGATCGCCACCGGCCCCAACTGGCACGCGACCGCCTCGGTCATGGCAGCCAGGGCCGGCAAGGACGTCTACTGCGAAAAGCCCTGCACGAAGAACATCGCGCAGAGCCTGGCGCTGGCCGACGTCTTCCGGCGCACCGGCCGTGTCTTCCAGGCGGGCACGCAACGCCGCAGTCTGCCCAACTTCGCCTACGCGGTCGAGCTGGCCCACAGCGGACGGCTCGGCCAGCTTCAGACCCTCCACGCCCACCCCGGCGGACTGGGGACCTCGATGAGCGGCTGGCTGCCGGCCGAGGCCGCCCCGCCCCGCGACCAGGCGGACTGGGACCTGTACCTCGGGCCGGCCGCATGGCGACCCTACAACCGAAGGCTCCTGGACGGCTTCAACTTCGAAAAGGGCGGCGGCATGACCGGCGGCGGATGCCTCGAATGGGGCTCCCATTGCGTGGACCTGTGCCAGTGGGCCAACCAGGCCGACGACACGGCTCCCGTCGAGTACGAGCCGATCAACGGCCAACTGCACGCCCGCTACGCCAACGGCGTCAAGCTCGTGATGCGCAACGACGGCTGGCTGCCGCTGGGCTCGTGCCCGGTCCGGTTCGAAGGCACCACCGGCTGGGTGGAGACCGGCGACGACGCCGAGTTCGGCGCCAGCTCGCCCGACCTTCTGACGCGCCGCGGCGCCAAGATCCCCGGCTATCCGGCGGACTTCCACGTGCGCGACTTCGTCGATTGCGTCAGGACGCGGGCCCAGACCCGGGCCAACGCCGACTGCGCCTGCTGGGCCCATATCGCCTGCCACGCCGCCAATATCGCACTGTATCTCAATCGCAAGGTCACGTTCGACCCGAAGACGTGCGAATTCATCGGCGACGAGCAGGCCAACCGGCTGCGCTCCGAGGCATTGCGCGAACCGTGGCGGATCTGACGTCCGACCTTCTTCCGAGAGTCCACCTGAACTGTGAGGATCATCATGAACGTTTCGAAGAGACATGTCACGTGGTTCGTTCTGCTGGTGGCGACGGCCGTCTCGGCCGTGGCGACCGGCCAGGATCAAGCGGCAGCCGAGGCCAAGCAGCGCGAGCTGCTCGCCGTGCTGCAATCCAATGCACCCAAGGCCGAGAAGGCCATCCCCTGCAAGCAACTGGCCATCTACGGCACGGACGAGGCCGTGCCCACCCTGATGGGCCTGCTGGCCGACGAGGAGCTGGCGTCGTGGGCGCGGATCGCGCTGGAAGCGATCCCCGGCCCGGCCGCCGATGAGGCGCTGCGCGACGCGATGGGCACGCTGCAGGGCCGCCTGCTGGTCGGCACGATCAACTCGATCGGCGTCCGTCGCGATGCCCGGGCCGTCGATGGACTTATCAAGAAGCTCAACGACGCCGACGCCGACGTCGCATCGGCCGCCGCCGTGGCCCTGGGCCATATCGGCGGCGATCGGGCCGCTGCGGCCCTGGCGCAGGCCCTGACCAGGGCCCCCGCCGCCATTCGTTCGGCGGTGGCCGAAGGCTGCATCCTCTGTGCCGAGGGCTATATGGCGCAGGGCAAGGCCGCTGAGGCCGTCAAGCTCTATGACGCCGTTCGCGGCGCCGACGTGCCCGACCAGCGGCATCTCGAAGCGATTCGCGGCGCGATCCTCGCTCGCGGCGCCGACGGCATCGGTCTTCTGACCGAGCAGCTTCGCTCGGACGACAAGGACCGGGTCGGCATCGCCCTGCGGACGGCGCGCGAGCTGCCGGGCCGCAACGTCACGGAGGCGCTTGTGGCAGAGATGGATCGGCTCAGTCCGCAGAAGCGGTCTCTTCTGCTATTGGCCCTCTCCGACCGAAAGGACGATGCCGTGCGGCCGGCCGTCCTCAAGGCCGCCCAAGGAGGGCCGAACGCCCTGCGGATCACCGCCATCGGCATCCTGATCCGCCTGGGCGATGCCTCCTGCATTCCGACCCTGCTCCAGGCAGCCACCGAAGGCAACGCAGACCTGGGCCGCGCTGCACAGGAGACGCTGGTGCGTCTGCCCGGCAAGGACGTGGACGCCGACCTGGCCGGCCGCCTGCCGCAGGCCACAGGCAAGCTGCGTCCGGTGCTGATCGAACTGGCCACCCAGCGGGAGATCCAGCAGAGCCTGCCGACGATCGTATCGAGCATGGAAGACGACGACCCCGCCGTCCGCGCGGCCGCCGTCCAGGCCGTCGGCGTTCTCGGCCGCGACCGCCAGCACGTCGCCGAGCTGACCCGACTCGTGCAGAAGACCGCCACCTCGTCCGAACGGGCGGCCATCGAGAAGGCCCTGCTGGCCGTCACCGGCCGCGTCGGGGCCCCCAGTGTGACGTACCTGATGCCGCTGACCAAAAGCAACGACCGCTCGCTCCAGATCATCGGCCTGCGCACGCTGGCCGTCGCCGGGGGCCCGGAGGCCCTGGGCGCCGTCAACGCCGCCATCGCAGGCGATGAAGGCGATGTCCAGGACGAGGCGGTCCGCATCCTCTCGACCTGGCCGAACCGCTGGCCCGACGACGCCGACGCGGGCGAGGCCCTGCTGCGTCTGACGCGTTCGGGCGGCAAGATGTCCCATCAGGTCCTGGCCCTTCGCGGCTACCTCCAGCACATCCGTGGCAACAAGGGCCTCAGCAACGACCAGAAGCTGGCCCGCGTCAAGGATGTGCGGCCGCAGATCCAGCGGCCGGAGGAAGAGCGTCTGGCCATCGCCGTTCTCGGCGAGGCCCCGACCGCCGGGGCGCTCGAGCTGCTCACGACCCTGGCCCAGGATGCGACCGTCGCCGAGGAGGCGTATTCGGCGATCGTCACAGTCGCCGCCAACGCACCGGGCCTGTCCAAGCCGCAACGGCAGCAGGCCCTCCAGACGGTCCTCGACAAGTCCGCCAACAACGGAACCAAACGACGGGCGCAGGAGGCGATCAAGAGACTCCAGTAGCCCGTCTTCCCACCACCGACTGCAACAGTATGGCAGGGGCGATCCGCCGGCGGCGGACGTCGCCCCTGCCTTTGCGCCTCGGGCAAGGCGCGTGAGAATATTCCGTTGAGTTGACCGGCGTAACCGGCGTACAATAGACGCCCGTGCCACCGTTCGCAGGGGCGGTCCGCCGCTGGCGGACATCACCCTCAACCAACGGTGCGCCGATACGGGGGTGCGGGGTGCGGGGTGGTGTTTGGGGGAACGCCGAATGAGCGACAGGGATAAGGCAGCCGGCGAGTTCTCAGAGGTCTCGGCCGTACGCCGAGGCAGGCCGAAGGGCCTGGCCCGCCTGCGGACCTACGCCACGGGCAAGGAGATCCTCGTGCTCGGACCCAGCTCGGCCGGCAAGAGCAAGTTCGCCGAGTACCTCCAGCTCGGCCGCCTCCACCCCGAGGGCCAGCGGGAGATGACCTACGGCCTGACGAAGTCGCCGACGTTCACACTGACGCTCGGCGTCGACGGACGCGTGGCGCTGAACGTCCGACGCACGGTGGACACCCCGGGCCAGACCGGGCCCGTCCAGCACGCCGGACTCGTCGGCGAGCGAAAGCCGCACGCCGTCGTCGTCATGCTCGACTCGAGCAGGCCCATCGCCACCAGCGTCAAGTGGCTCGACCTGTTCTGCGACCGGCTCGACACCGTCCTGCGGAAGGGCCACCACATCCGCAACAAACTCCGCGAGATCGTCGTCGTACTCAACAAGCGTGACAAGATCGATCCCGCCGGGCGGGATGAGCTGGCCGCCCGCGTACGCCAGGTGCTCGACCGCCATCTCGCCGTGGTCCTCGGGCCCGACCGGGCGGCGGCGATCCCCGTTCTCGAGTGCATCTGCATCGAGGGCCCTCACGGCCCGGCCCTGATCGACGCCGTCCTGGCCTGCCTGGCCGAGCGGCTGACGCAGTAACGGCGCGCCGCCGGCCGGGTGGGGCCGGAGCGGGCTGCGACAAATGTGGGCACGAGAAGGCGTGATGGTCGATAAGAAGAAGGGAGGGCCTGAGGATGGCCCTCCCCAACCGGCTCCGCTGAGGATCAGGCAACGTTCGGCAGAACCTCGCGGGAACAACCGAACCGCCCGGCGGGGCCGGTGCTGTTTTGGCTGGAATGAGAAGATGGGGGTTTTGCGACAGGCCAATGGGAGGCGGCGGCCGGATCAGACCTCCAGCGCCGAACGCAGCAGGCGCTCGCGCCGACAGTGCCGGACCAGGCCGAAGAGCCCGCACGCCATGACCGCGCCCACCAGGTCGGCGGCCCAGTCCACCGGACAGGCCGTCCGATTGACCAGCGGCTGGGTCAGTTCATCGACCGCACCGAGCGCTGCGGCTGCCAGAACCACGCCCGCCATCGCCTTGAGGCCCGGCGGCCGCCGGAACGACAGGAGCCAGAGGAAAACGACCGCGCCGTAGGCCAGAACGTGCTCGAGCTTGTCCAGCAGGGCCACGTCCAGCGACGGGGGCATCATCTGTTGGGGGATATGCGTCGTGACCAGCATCGCCAGCGTCACGGCCGCCGCCACCGCCAGCCGGCGTGGCTCAAAGATCGTCCCGACCCGTTCGATCACCCTTCCGCAGAATCCTGAGCGTTCATCCATGCCCGCCATCCTAACCGAAACCCCCGCCGAATGCACGCCCTTTCCCCACCGCCCGCCCATCGGCGGCCGATTCGAGGATCGCCACGATCCGGCGAACGCTGCGGTCGCGGCCGAAATGCCGTTCGTAGTACGCCCGGGCGTTGCGGCCCATCCCGCGACGCAGGGCCGCCCCCGCCGCCAGCCGGCCCAGCACGTCGGCCGCCCGCCCCACATCGCCCGGCTCGACCACGAAGCCCGAGCCGCTCTCGCACACGATGCGTCCCACTTCGCAGTCGGCCGGCCCGACAAACAGCGACGGCCGCCCCGCCGCCAGCGTGCTGTAGATCTTGCTCGGCACCAGCAGACCCTCGGTGCCCGGCTGCTGGCAGACCAGATGAATATCGCCTCGCGCCAACAGGGCCGGCAGCTCGTCCAGCGGAACGGGCGGCCGAATCTGTGCACCGGCCAGACGCAGCTCGGCAACCAGCGAGCGAACCGCCGCCAGACCCTTGCCGTCCCCGGCGATCAGCACCTTCAGGTCCGCCTCGCCGTT
>JAAYBA010000425.1 GCA_012719085.1 Planctomycetota bacterium | reverse complement strand
GCGGCGCGATCGCGTTGCCCGCTGGCTGGGCGACGCCGATCTCGGCGACCTGCCAGTCGCCGGTGACGTTGCCCGTGAAGGCCACGTTCGAGAACTCGGCGCTGGTGGCCTGATTGACGTTGTGGCTGGTCACGGCCAGACCGATCAGCACCGGGTCCGTCATCGCCAGCGTGATCGTATCGCCGCGCGGCGTCCACGTCTCGCCGTCCGGCGAAGTGTAGCCCTGAAGCGTGTTGCCTTCACGCGTCACCCGCACCCAGTACGGCGGAGCCAACGGACCGTCTTCGTAGGTGTGCTGAGAGACCGACGCGCCGCCGGCCGTCATCCGCTGTTGGAACGTCGCACCGCCGCCGTCGCCGCCCGTCAGCGCCATGAACACGTTGACCGCGCCGGCCTCGGCGTTCTGCCGGATCATCACGCCGACCTTGACCCAACTGTTCGCGCTGGCGTCCAGGTACTCGACGCGGGCCGTGATCGAGCCGTTGCCGGTGAGGTTCTTGTGCGCGTAGCGGAATTGGTCGGCGTTGTCCCAGATGTCGTTACCGATTCCGTTCATCACGATCGCGCCGTCGGCCGATTCGACGAAGGCCGGCGCCTCACCGGCGACGAACAGGCGCAGCGTATCGGCGCCGTTGACGGTCCAGTCCTGCGGCGAGTCAAACGTGCGTACGGTCTCGGAGTAGAACAGCGAACCCGTATTGTCGTACTGCAAGGGCATCGACTGGCTGCCGCTGTGGACGATGGTCCGCTCGGCGAATGGCGTTTCCAGATAGCCGACCGTCGAGCCGGTGTTGTTGACCCAGCCGTCAAGCCAGGTATCGAAGATGGCCTCTCCGGCGTCGATATCGTCGGTGTAGCTCTCAAAGCCGTCGATCAATACGAAGTCCAGCGTCGAGAAGCTCCAGAGTCCGCCGGCCCAGACGTCGTCGCTGACCGCATCGATGCGCCAGTAGTAGGTGGTGCCGAGATCGAGTGTCGCCGGTGCGAAGGCGGTCTGTGTGGCTGTATCGACGAGCGGCAGATCCTCCGGGTCTGTGCCGAAGTAGACTTCGTGAGAAATGGCCTCACGGCCGGCCCGCCAGCGCAGGGTCGTCGCCGGATCGATATTGGTGGCCCCGTCGATTGGTTCCGGCTGGCGCGCCTGGACGGGGATGTAGGAGAAGCGAACCTCGCTGAGGCCGTATTGGCCCGTGGTGCCCCATCCGCTGTTGACGTTCAGTCGGACGAATCGGGCCGCAATCCCTTTGAGATCGACGACCGTGTTGGCGGCGTAGTCGGCTTGGGCGTCGGCCCGCGCAAACTCCCCATCCGCTAGGACGTTCCACTCGACGCCATCGGCGGAGTACTCTATGGTCACGTCCTTGAGCCCGAAGCCGAGAACCATTTCGAACTGGCTGTTGTAGTTCCAGACCAGAAGCTCGTGGAGCTTGTAGAGCCTGTCGAACTCAAACTGAATCCAGAGCGGCTCGTTATCCTGGGGCTTAGCCAGCCACATATCGTCGGCCTCGACGGAGTGCTGGTCGGTGGCATTCAGGCCCGAGCTGTCGACCGTCCGCTGCGCCGTGGACAGTCCCTCGGAGACGCCGTTGCTCGTCGCCACCACGCCTGCGACGGCATAGGCGATCGGCTCGACGGTGAAACTCCATGCGGCGCCCCTGTGCAGGGTGATGCCGTCGGCCTCAAACGTATCCACGCGCCAGTAGTAGATCTGCCCCAGAGCGAGCGGCCCGATGGGGCTGTAGGCGCTGTCGCTCTGGCCCTGGCTGACCAGCACGCCGCGCGGATCCGCCCTGGTGGCATCGTTGACGTCGTTGTAGCTGGTTCCGAAATACACGTCCTGGGTATGAGCGAACTGTCCCGGCTTCCAGACGAGAACCACATCGACAGGCACGTCGGCCGCTCCATGGGCCGGGAACTGACCGTAGGCAAACGCCGGGGGCGCCGCCAGCGCGACCGGCGCACCGTCCATCCGCCAGACGGGATTGACGATCGTTCCGTGAATCTCACTGGGCGAACTGTCGTAGGCAACCGCGCCCATGCCCTCGTTGAATCGCCAATAGCCGACGAGTCCTTCTTCATCGCCCTCAAGCTCCTGGGCCATGTGTTCCTGGACCTCAGCCTCCGTGCGGGCATGATCCCACACCCGAAAATCATCGAGGACCACGTTGGCCCCCAGGCCCATTTCGAAGACCGGTTCCTGCGTAGTATTCGTCAGACCGGCCGACGTCCTCGTGGCGACCTGTACCCCGTTGTTGTAGATTCGCTGCTCGCCGTCCAACGCCGTGAGGACGAGACTGACATGAATCCACTCGTTGGGACGAATTCCTTGCATGACGTCCAACGTCGACTGTCCGCTGCCCGTGCTGTGATCGTAATGCAGTCCCTGCTCGTCGGGACGCAGCGCCAGCAGCGGGCCTCGGCCGGCACTGGTGTCGCCCGACCCCTTGCAGAAGACATTTCTCCAGCTCCCCGTGGGACCTTGCAGGTCCTTCAACCAGGACTCGTACGTGTAGCTGCTCAATCGCAGCACGTCCTGCGGATCCTCAATGGTCACGGTCGCCCCACTCAGCTCCAGAGCGTATCCACTGTCGCCGTAGGCGACGGGCATCGCTGTGAACAGGCACCCTACCACCAGAAGACATGCGTGCAGGGCGCTGGGAATGGGTTTCTTGAACATGACAGTCCTCCTTACAGCAAGCGACAAACAGGAATCGTGACGGGTCGGACCTTTCGACCGCGACCTGTCCAGGCAGGCAACACACCTGTCGTAGAATCCCCATTTTCTTCACTTTCACATTTCATCTTAGTGTCTTCACCGGCAGGGGTCAAGGCAGTCGGCTCAGTGGGCGGTGAAGACGCCTCCCGGATCGGCACCAGCCGTCTCGCCCCGGCGTCTGTGGAAGACCCGTTCGAAAAACAGGGTTGCCGTGTGCAGGACAGGCCGATTAGTGCATGGGGCCATCGGAAGGGGGCGCGAGAATGGCCTCGACGACGGCCTTCTGGAGATCGGGATTGGGCTGCCGGGTGAATCGATCGTGCGGGTCCCGAAGGACCGTGACCGCCGGCCCGATGGGTTTGTACAGGGCCGGATCGGTCGGACCGAACAGGGCAAGCGTACGCAATCCCATCCCGGCGGCAAGGTGTGTGACGCCGCTGTCATTGCCCACGACGGCATCCGTGCAGGCCAGGAGATCGACGACCTGGCTGAGCGAAAGATGTGCAATGCACCGGGCGGCGCCATACAGACGCGCCTTGTCGATGCTCTCAAAGCGTTCCACCTCCGCCGGTCCGAGCAGGAACAGGACCTCGATTCCGTCGTCGCGAAGTGTTTGCGCGATGCGGAGAAAATTGCTGATATGCCAGCATTTGTGGCGTCCGCCGCTGCCAGGGTGGATCACCACCAGTCGCTTGGACGGATCGATGTCCCTTTGTTCGAGCAGTTCGAGTCCTCGTTCGCGATCGGCGTCGGTGACACGGATCAGCGGTTCGGTCGCGGCGATGCTGGCGCGGTTCTGCGGCAGGCCGCTCTGGCGGGCGAACTGGCGGACGTAGTGCTCGGCGACGTGCTGGGCGGCGTCGTGAGGCGGCTTGAGCGACAGGGTGATGATCTCGGCGCTGTGGCTGCAATTGGCCGTGAAGATCAGGTTCTGCTCGAAGGGTCCGTCCGGCTCTCCGAGGAATGTGACGATCCATGCGTAGTCGGCGAACGTGTTGATGAGGGGGTCGCGGTCGGCCAGATCAAACTTGGCCGGTTCGACGAACAGGCGGTGCAACTCGGTCGAATCGATCGAACGGATGCTGCTGACGCAACTGCGGCCCGGCAGGATGCCGATGTACTCGCTGTGTCCGACGAGGTCGACGCCGCCGAGCCCGAGCGCTTCGGTCATCACCTTGACCAGCGGCAGCGTCAGGATACAGTCACCCAAGGCCCCGGGCTGGAGAATGACGCCTCGTTGGGCCTCCTTGGCCGCCTGGGCGCCCTCGGCTTCGAGCAAACTCAGAATGTCGTTACTGGTCTGCACCATGATGACCACCAATTATATCGCATCTTCCGTCTGGCGGCAAGACTCGATCGCCTCATGTGTGTGAATACAGCCTGGCTTGGTTCTATTCATCGGCTCTTTCGATCCAGGCGGCGCCGGCGGCGCGTCGCAGGGGACCTTCGTCCAAATAGAAGACGGCGAGTTGCCCCGGTGTGATGGCCATGTTGGGTTCGTCGAATTCCACTTGCACGGTGTCCTCGGTCGGATGCACCGTCGCCGGTTTGCCTCGGTCGTTATAGCGGATCTTAACGGACGCACGGAAGGCCGATTGCGGCGGTTCGACCAGCCAGTTCACCGCGTCGGCGACCAGGCGGCGATGCATCACCTCTTCTTTTGGGCCCAGGATCACTGTGTTGCTGCGAGCGTCGAGACCGATAACGTAGAACGGCTCGCCCATCGCCACGCGCAGGCCGCGCCGCTGGCCGATGGTGAAACGGTGGATGCCCTCGTGCGCGCCGAGAACCTTGCCGGAGCTGTCAACGATCTGGCCTTGTTGGACCAACTCGGGGTGGCGATGTTCGAGCAAGGCGACGTAGTCGTCGTCGGGGATGAAGCAGATCTCCTGTGACTCGGCCTTGGCCTCGGTGCCCAGGGCCAGTCGTCCGGCGATCTGGCGGGTCTGGTCCTTGGAATGTTCGCCTATTGGCAGCAGCACATGGGCGAGCACGTTGCGGCGGATCATCGACAGCGCATAGGACTGATCCTTCGCCGGGTTCGCGCCTTCGTAGAGGCCCATCTCTCCGTCACGCTCAAGCACTCTGGCATAGTGGCCGGTCGCGAGGAAGTCGGCGTCCGTCTGCCGGGCGAAATCCCAGAGCTTGCCGAACTTGACAAGGCGATTGCACATTACGCAGGGATTGGGCGTGCGGGCCTTGGCGTATTCGTCGAAGAAGTAGCCGAGAATCGGCACGAAGTCGCCGCGCAGATCCAGCACGGTCAACGGGATGCCGAGGCGGCGGGCCACCTCTTCGGCGTCCGCCTGGGCGTGGCGGCCCTGCTCGCACGTGATCATGAACACGCCCTGGACACGGTGGCCCGCCTCGAGCAGCAGGGCGGCGGCGACCGAACTATCGACGCCCCCGCTAAGGGCGACGACCACGTTGTGTCTTTCGGCCGTCACCGTGGTCCGGGCGCAACATCGTCGTAGCCGGCGTTCGATCCGCCCATGCGGAACTCGTCATGGTAGAGGATGCGCCGGCTCACGGCGTCGCTGGGCCGATCGGCATCGGCCCAACCCTTGTAGAGGCCCATCTTGAAATACGGGCCGCGCTCGTCGTTGAACGCGTTGGGCCCGTCCTGATCGATCACCTTGTCGCCGTCTCTCCAGACTTGCAGAAACCCGTCCTGTCCATACGACCACTTGACGTGGACGACCCAGTCGGTCCAGACACCTTTGCGGTAGGGGCCAAGATCGTAGTGCTGCGTTCCGCCGTACTGGCGAGTCCCGCTTTCGAACGTGTTGCGTTTGGCGTCCCAGCGGCTGACCCAGCCCCACCGGCCGCCGGTCGTAGACAGCGCCATGACGGGATTGCGCCAGTCTTCGCCGATGTCGAAGTCGGGGACGCCGTGCCACTGGGCCACGATCTCCCATATCCCGTCGGGCTGGTAATCTTCGGGCAACAGGATGCTGAAGCCGTACCAGTACTCCTTGCCGACCTCGGCGCCGGGGCCGCTGACCTCCGTGCGGTACGAAACCTTGTCTCTGTCGCGATCGAGCGAGGTCTGCATGGCCTGCCGGCCGGCCCGGGCGAGGGAGCCGGTGACACGCGGGGCGTTGCCCGACGTCTTCCAGCCCTTGAGGTCTTCGGTTTCGAAGTCGCTTTCGAACAGCAATCCCTGTCGCGGCCGCTGGGCGCTGACGATGCGCAGGGCGATGTCGTCGGTGTACGGCGGCACATCGAGCGGATGGAGGCCACTGTCGTGTGTGAACGATTGGGTGTCCGCGATCTGCCCCGTCTTGGTGTCGATCCATTCAGCCTTGTAGGCGCCGCTGGGCAGATCGACGGTCAGTCTGGTTGCATTGTTTCCGTTGACGTAAATCGCATAGGCGACGCTCGGTTGCACGAGCGCCCGCGCCGTGGTGCCGTCGGGCAGATCCGAGGTGAGGACCGAATCGTCCGGGCGCATCCGGATGAAATCGAAGCCGTTGATGAAGTCCCGAAGGATGGCCAACTGCTGCCAGAGTTCGGGACCGCCGCCGCCCGGCGCGTTGATCCTGGCCGAGCCGTCTTCATGGCCGACGGCGAAGGAGTAATCCTGATTGTTGAAGACGGCTCCGCCGGCGATGATGAAGTCCCACCCTTCGAGCCGATACGGTTTGACCCGGTCGTCGCCGGCGAACCCGGTCTCATCGTCGCCGATCGCGCGGTCCCAGTGGTAGTTCTGGGCCACGGCGACCGGCGGCTTGGCGTAGTGGAAGTTGAAGATCGACACGTGAGGGCTCGGGTTCTCGACGACTTGGGCCTTGTTGGCGATGTTCTGCGCGATCAGGTGCTTGTGCTGGAACTTCGATTCGGCGCCGGCGATGGTCTCGGCGATATGGTGCTGCCAGTCCATGGTGACGCCGCCGAAGTACGGCTCGTTGCAGATCTCGTAGTAGAGGTTGTCGAAGCCTTCCAAGGCCTCGACGATTCTGCGGACCATCGCCTCCTGGATCGCCAGCAGCTTGGGGTGCTTGAGCGTGTAGACCTCCGTGCGCGGCATAGTCCCGACGTCATTGACGTTGTTGCGGGCGTTCATCGGGCTCAGTTCCCACATGCCGTCTTCGTAGAACGGACAGAACAGAACCATCTCCACCACGATGCCGCGTCGGCCCGCCTGGGCGACGAAGTCGGTCAGACGCCGGAAGTACTCCGGCTCCCATTGTGTCAGGTCGAACTTGTTGCCTCCGTTGGCATAGCCCGGCGTGTCGCTGCGCGCCCACGGACAGAGCAGTTCGCCCTTGGCCGGCGCGAGCGTGTTGTTCTCGATGTTGAACGCGCCCGGCGGCTCGCAGTAGGCGCCGCTGAAGGTTCGCGTCATGTTGAATCCGTTGGCTTGCAGCGTGTCGAGGTACTTGACATAGTCGAACGCGCGATTCAGCACCGCGCCGTAGTGTTCGGCCGAGGTGGTCAGAATGGTGGGCTTGTCCCGCCAGAGAAAGTAGTGGGGGTTCTCCGGGTGCAGGGCGATCGGCGCCAACGCCGCCGCCCGCGCCGCGCGGCCCCAACCCGACGAGAGAATCGCCATTGCCAAAAACACCCATCCCAACACGGGGCCGGTTCGCGTCCTCCGTCGTTCGTTCATCTCGTCGGTCTCCTGCTGCGGCTGCCTCTTAGAGCGTCCATCCTCGTCGGTAGGGACGCTGAATATACGAATCCGCCTGCGGGCAGCCGATGGCCTTGAGGTTGGCGGCGTCCCATGTGAGCTTCTCGCCCGTGCGCAGTGCCACGTTGCACAGCAGGGCCGCCTCGGTCAGCGCGCCGGAGTAGTCGAAATTGCATGTGGTCGGCCCACCCGACTTGCAGGCCTCGATCCATTCGCGATGATGGCCGATGGAGTTCGCAATGAATGGATCGGGCGGCTGGAAACCCGCGAACTCTGCCTCGGGCAGCAATTGATGCCGGCCGTAGTCGGCCAGCAGCATGCCCTTGCTGCCGACAAACAGCACGCCACTGGACCACTGCGGCACGTTCCGTTCCTTGACCAGCGTTGGATAGCCGCCGCCGTTATACCAGGTCAGCGTCACAGGCGGAAGGTCGCCGCGAGCGGGGTATTCCTGTCGTGCGATGGTCCATTTGGCGGTGCTCTCGGGATGGACGGGTCCTTCGGCCTCGACCGTCGTCGGGTGCCGCAGCTTCAGTGCCCAGAAGGCCAGATCGCAATAGTGGCAGAAGAAGTCGCCCAATTGCCCGTTGGCGAAGTTCCACCAGTATCGCCAGTGGAACGGTGCATAGGCGGGGCTGTAGAAGCGGTACGGCGCCGGTCCGAGCCAGAGGTCCCAGTCGAGACCTGCCGGCACGGGCACATGGTCGGTCGGCGCGTTCGGCTGGCTCATGTCGGTGGGCTTGGGCGGACCGTCGAAGTTGGCCCCCAGCCAGACGTGAACCTCGCGCACGGGGCCGATGGCGTTGCTTTGCACCAGCTCGACGGCGCGGCGGTAGTTGTTCTCGGCGTGGATCTGCGTGCCCATCTGTGTCACGAGCCCCTTCTCGCGGGCGATATTCGCCATCAGCCGGGCCTCGTAGACGCTGTGGGTCAGCGGTTTCTCACAGTAGCAGTGTTTGCCGAGCTTCATGGCCATCACCCCGGCCGGGGCGTGCGTATGGTCCGGCGTGCCGATCACGACCGCGTCGATCTGGTTGTGCACCGCGTCGAGCATCTTGCGGAAATCCTTGAACCGCTTGGCGCCGGGATGTTGCTCGAACGTCGCCGCCGCGTGCTTCTCATCGACGTCACAGAGGGCGACGAGGTTCTCGCTCGCCACGCCCTGGATGTTGGCGGCGCCGCGACCGCCGATCCCGATCCCGGCGATGTTGAGCTTGCTGTTGGCCAAGGTCCCTCGCACCAGCCGACTGTTGGACAGGATGACCAGGCTTGAGCCGGCCCAGGCGGCGTTGCGGAGGAAGGTACGGCGGGTCAGTTTGCGCTGCATCGTTTGCCACTCCTTATTATCATGTGGAACGGATCATGCCGACGGTCCCACCGTATCACCTGTCTTCGGGCCGGTCAAGTCTGCGTTTTCCTGTCGGCGTCGGCACGGACGGGCGCTTGACAGAATCGCAACGGATGTGTCTATAGAGGCCATGCAGAGGCTGTTGTCGATATCGCTGTTCGTTGCCTTGGTCGCATGGGGGTGCCGGCAAAGTCCGGAACCCCGCACCGCGCGATTGAGCGGCGATTGCCCGGCGGCCGTCTCCGGGACGTTTTCTATCGTGGCGGTCGACCCCAACACGGGCCTTTGCGGCGCCGCGGTGGCGAGCAGGTATCCGGCGGTGGGCAAGGTGGTTCCGTACGTGCGCGCCGGCGTCGGCGCCTTCTGCACGCAGCATTGGCACAATCCCGCGTGGGCCGAGCGGGCGTTGGACCTGCTGGCCGAGGGGCATCTGCCCGAGCAGGTCCTTGCCGAGCTGCTTCGGGACGACCCGCGTCGGGACAAGCGGCAACTGGCGATCATCGACATGTCGGGCCGGGCGGCCAACCGCAACCCGGCCGACGCCGACCCATCGGGTCTGTGGTGGGGCGCTGCCAGCGGCCGATACTATGCCTGTCAGGGCAACACGCTGGCCGGTTGTGAGGTCGTCTTCGCCATGGCCCGGGCCTACGAGCAGACGCAGGGCAGCCTCGCCGACCGCCTGATGGCGGCGCTCGTTGCCGGCGACTGCGCCGGCGGCGACCATCGCGGACGTCTGGCGGCGGGGATGCGCGTTGCGAAGAAGGGGGTCGAGGGGCATTGGCTGGAGCTGTACGTCGATGAGAGCGACGACGCGGTGATCGAACTGGCCCGCAAATATGCGGCTCTGGAACACGAAGCCAAGGGGGCATGGCCGGGTGGCCGCCTCCCGTTTACGCACCCCTGTCCGCCGCCTGGGGCCGACGGCGCGATCGAGCGGTAGCGCGTCCTGCCATCGGATAAGCAATGGACCCGAACGAGAAGCACCAGTTGTATGACCAGGCCATCGGCGGCATCGAGCGGCTGATCGTGGCCGAGACCGATCTGATCGCGGTCATGGCGACGGTGGTGTGCGAGTTGCACAATCGATTCGAGTGGTTCGACTGGACGGGATTCTATCGCGTCGTCGCGCCGGGGCTGCTCAAGGTCGGTCCCTATCAGGGGCCCCACGGTTGCCTGGAGATCTCTTTCGATCGAGGCGTGTGCGGTGCCGCCGCTCGCCTGCGGCAGACCCAGATCGTGCCGGACGTCCGCGCGTTTGCCGGCCATATCGCCTGTTCGCACTCGACGCGTTCAGAGATCGTGGTGCCCGTGCTCGCGCCGCAGGGCGAGTTGGTGGCCGTGCTCGATATCGATTCCGATCAGCCGGCAGCCTTCGACGAAGTCGATCGCGTCCATCTCGAAACGGTCTGTCGGATGGTCGGCCGGCTCGGCTGAATGGTTTTCATCTCTGCCTTCGCTCTACGATTGCGACGGTGGCCTCGACCGCGAATTCCAACTCCTCGGGGCTGAGCATGGTGATCTGGCCGTCGAGGAACAGGACGCTGCACTTGCCATCGTGAACGGGCTGTGGCTCGTACAGCAGGACGTTCGTCGGTGGCATGTCCGGGCTTTGGCCCGCGATGTAGACGTACTGCGGCGCGTTGGGTTCGTCGCAATGGAACAATCGCGATCCGTAGCCGCAGTAGTCCATCAAAGCCTGCTGGGTCGGCGGCAGACTCTCATTACCGATGGCATACATCTGGATGCTCTGCGCGATGGTGCGGAGATTGTTCTGGCACTTCAACGCCGAGGCCCTGTGGCTGGTCTGCACCATGGCGGTGGAATACTGCTGCCCCGCGTCGCCGACCATCTTGAGAAGCCAGAGGACGCCAAGGGCGAGCAGCCCGAAAAAGACCACGGCGACGACGAGATTGACGATCGCACCGCCGTTCGTCCGCCGCATGAGGATGAGAGCATGGTTCGATCTATCGTTCTTGCGCCCGTTCATAGCCTGCCCCTTCATCGCGGCTGAGATTGTCGCATTTCATCGTAGAGCGGTCCGGCCAGGCCGTCAACGCCGAATGCGTCGCGGGGGTCGCGCCGGTCGAATTGACGGAACAGAAGGGTTGACAGAGGGCCGAAGCGGGCCGATAGTGAGGCCTTTCGCCGACGGCAGGATGCCGATTCGGTGCGAGCGTCAAGTGACGACAAATGCAGATGTGGTGTCTGGAGGTCTCCGATGAGAGATGCTATGGTGCGGTTGATGGCGGTGCTGTTGGCGTGGATGGTCTTTTCGGCCGGTGCGGCGGCCCAGGACGGCGCGCTGGCGCCGTCGCAGATCGAGCGGATTCGAAGCGAGTTCCAGATGGACGCGCACACGCGGGCGATGCGCAACGCGCTGACCAGCACGGGCATCCGCGACATTGCGGAAAACCGCGAGATTCTCGCGGCGCACAACAAGCAGTTCAGCCACAAGATCAAGACCAAGGGCATCAGCAACCAGAAGAGCAGCGGGCGATGCTGGATGTTCGCCGGATTCAATACGATCAAGCCGGTGGTGCTCAACAAGCTCGATCTGGACGACTTCGAGTTTTCCCAGATCTACCTTCAGTTCTGGGACAAGATGGAGAAGGCCAACGGCTTCCTCGAATATATGATCGAGTACCGCGATCGGGACCTTCAGGACCGCGATATGGTGTTCTTGCTGAAAGACCCGGCCTCGGACGGCGGGTATTGGGAGAACTTCGTGGACCTGGTCACCAAGTACGGCGTGATCCCGAGAGAGGCGATGGCTGAGACCGCCAGTTCGGAGAGCACGGGCATGATGAACCGCGCCCTGGCGCGCCTGCTGCGCAAGAGCGCCGCCGAGCTGCGCGAGATCTACGAGGAGACCGGCTCGGTCCGGAAGATGCGCGACGCCAAGCCGAAGATGCTGGCCGAGGTGTACCGTGTGCTCGTGCTGAACCTGGGCGAGCCGCCGGAGGAGTTCTCCTGGCGCCACAAGGCAAAAGGCAAGGACGCCAAGGGCGATGAGGAGAAGGCCGAGAATGACGATGATTCCGCCGAAGACCAGGCCAGCGAGAAGAAGGACGACGGCTATCAGGTCGAGCAGGATTGGAGCGCGCTGCGCACCTTTACGCCCCAGTCGTTCTACGAGGAGTTCGTGGGCCTGGACCTCCATCAGTATGTCAACGTGGCGAACGATCCGATCCGTCCGCAGGGCGGTCACTATGAGATCGCGATGACCAAGAACCTGTACGACGGGCGCAACGCCAGCTATGCAAGCGTGGACATTCAGATGCTCAAGGACCTCGTCGTCAAGGTGCTGCTGAGCAACCGGCCGGTCTACTTCGCTGCCGACGTCTCGCCGGACCAGGACAGCCGGGCCGGGATCATGGCCCGCAATCTGTACGATTACGAATCGGTCTATGCCCTCGACATGGGCCTGAACAAGACCGAGCGGCTCCTGCTGCGCGACAGCACGATCAATCACGGCATGGCGTTCATCGGCGTTGATCTCGTCGATGGCACGCCGGTCAAGTGGCTCGTGGAGAACAGTTGGGGCAGTGACCGCGGCAGCGGCGGGCTCTGGACCATGTACGACGACTGGTTCGAAGACAACGTCTACAACATCATCGTCCATCGCGATGACGTGTCCGACGAGGTCCGCGAGATTCTGGCCCAGCCGGTGGTGACGCTGCCCGTCTGGGACCCGATGTGGTAGGAGATCGCATGGGTAGGGGACCCGCCCATCTTACTTGACAGGCATCCCCTGGGTGAACGCGCCTTTCAGTCGCTCGGTCTTGGTGAAGACGTTGATGGTCACATCCATCTGGACGGTGTCCGGTTCGGCGCTGCGCAAACGGGCATCCACCGAACCGACCTGCGTGTCGAACATGCTCTTGCCGCGATAGTGTGCCAGGGCGGTGACCAACTGTCCGGTTGCGGTCACCTTCCCGGTCATGACCAGCGGCGTTCCTTCGGCGCGAGGATCGACGCCGTTGGCACAGAAGCCGAGCGTTCCGTCGGCGGCAACCGACCACCGGGCGCCTTCGAATATGGATCGCAGCTTGGCCTCGGCCCTGTCGCGAGGTTGCACGTCCCAGCGCATTCCGACCCCGATCACGGGGTCGTTGGTGTTCGCGGGTTTGCATTCCCATGAGACGCTGTCGATGCGGACGATCTTTCCGGCGGTGTGGGCGCCGACGAGGTCCTCGATCCGGATCGGCCTGACGGGGGCGGCCTGGGCGGGCGCGCCGGCGTCCCGCAGGATGGCGACGCCGACGGGCTGGATGTGGTAGCCGAACGGCCACCTTGCCTCGCGCGAGCCGTCGAGCTTCAGCAGCAGCAGTCCGCCGGTGCCGTTGAGTCCTTCGACGTGCATCTCCGGATCGGCGACGATGTACGTGTCATCGGACCACTGGGCGGCCCCTGTCGGTCGGCGCATCGGTCCCGAGCTGGCCTCGGGAGTCTTGAAGGTGAGGTCTTCAAACCGTCCGTCCGGGTGGCGGACGAAGACGCCTCCAGGGATGACGGATGTGGTGACGCGCTGCAATGTGTATTGGCTGCGGCGTCGCGCGCCGGTGTAGATCGGCTCGGTGCTCGTCCGGGCGCTGCCGGCATCCACGAGAACGGTCCGACCGGCCGCATCGACGAACAGATGGGCAGGCCTTCGCCAGTAGGTGTCGTGTTCTTCACCGCCGGGCACGCGATTCTCGATCAGGCATGTCACGCCAGGGGGATTGGCCTTCGGGTCGATCTGAAACAGTCCGCCCTGGTTCTTGTGAGTCAGAATCATCCCGGCGGCATTCTGCGACGTTTCGTGCAGGTAGCTCGTCGCGACCAGCCATCCCTGTTGACAGCCGGTCGCCGCCGTCATCCGAATCAGAGGCTTGTCTTTGGGCTGGAGCAGTTGCTGCAACTGGCCGTTGGGGTTCAGACGCCACAGGCCGGAGTCGCGATCGGCGACCAGAGGGCGACCCTGGTGGTCGAGTCCCAAGCTCACGTCCAGCCCGAACGGTCCGCCACTCTTGGCGGTATCCGCCTGAAGAACGACCTGGGCCGAGCCGTCGCCGGCGATGCGCCATATCTTGACCTTTTCGGTCAGCAGCCTGGGTTCGTCGATCACGTAGAAACAGCCTTGCTGTGGATCGGCGACGATGGCTTTGGGATTGTGGAACCGGCTGGCGCCGTACGGGATGGGTTCCTGCCCCACAAGGCGATATAGATCGGGTTTCTCCCGGGCGACGAAGACCACCAGATCGCGAGATCCCGTCGGCGGACCGATCTGGCCGCTTGCAGGTCGGGTCCAGGACAGCCCCATCAGGGCAATGATCGACAACAGAACAGATCTCTTCGCTTGAACGCTCATCGTCGCCTCCCTTCGCTGCGCTGCCGGCGTCAGATGGGCCTTGCGGACACCCCGAGTGTCCGTCGGGACCGCGGCAGACATGACGTACCGCATCGGCGATATTGCCTCACGGCGGGGCCGATCTCAAGCAGAAACTGTGTCAAATCACATGTGAGGCATTGCATATATCCAGGATGTCCCGGCGATTGACAAGGTCCAGGCCGGCGGGTATAGTGTGCCGCCGGACGGTAAGGAGTATCGAGCCGACGGGATATCCGACGATCCACCGGAAGGGAATCAAATGGCGTGCTCATATCGGTTTGGCGTCCTCCTGCGAGCTTTCTGCGGCCGGCCTCCCGCATCACTTGCCATGCGTATGATGATCGTTGTCTTCGCTCTGTCGGCGCTGGCTCTGGAACTGCCGGCCGCCTTCGGAGAAGTCTCCATTCGCATGACGGTCGATGCGGACTATCCCGGCGGCAATGTTGTGGTCGAGCGGGTGGAGGCGGACACCGTTTATCTGCGGCCCGATCTACGCGATACGGAGGGATGGTGGTTCTACTGGAACTTCCGCGTGCGCGGGGCCGAGGGCCGGACGCTGCGCTTCCAATTCAGCGGCAACAACCCGATCGGCGTACGCGGCCCGGCTGTCAGTCTCAATCGCGGGCGAACCTGGGCCTGGCTCGGCGCCGAGGCCGTCAGGGGCAACTCGTTCTCCTATGCGTTTTCGCAGGATGCGGCCGAGGTGCGCTTCTGCTTTGCGGTGCCCTACGTCGAGGCCGATCTGACGGAGTTTCTGGCCGGCTTTGCGAACCATCCCAACCTTCGCGTTGAGGAGCTGTGTAAGACGCGACAGGGGCGGTCGGTCGAGCGGGTTCATGCCGGCCGTCTGGACGGCGACCCGCGATTTCGCGTCCTGCTGACCGCCCGGCACCATGCGTGCGAGTCGATGGCCAACTTCGCTCTGGAAGGCCTGCTCGACGTGGTGTTGTCCGACAGCGACGATGGCTACTGGTTCGGCCGCAACGTCGAGGTCCTGGCGATTCCCTTTGTGGACAAGGACGGCGTCGAGGCGGGCGACCAGGGAAAGAACCGCAAACCTCGCGACCACAACCGCGACTATATCGGACCCAGCATCCATCCTTCTGTTACGGCGCTTCGGACGTTTGTGCCGAACTGGTCCAACGGCAAGCTGCGCGCCGCGTTCGACCTGCACTGTCCGTACATCCGGGGCGAGTACAACGAGGTGATCTACATCCCCGGCAGTTCGGACGAGCAGATGTGGCAGGAGCAACGCCGATTCGGCCGTCTGCTCGAAGAGCTTCAGCGAGGTCCGCTGGTCTATCGTGTTTCGGACAATCTGCCGTTCGGCAAAGCGTGGAACACGGGGCGCAACTATGCGGCGGGCAAGAGCTGCAGTCGATGGGCGGGCGGCATCGACGGCGTGCGATTGTCGGCGCCGTTCGAGATCCCGTATGCCAACGCGGCGGGCCAGCCGGTGACCGCCGAGAGCGCCCGCGCCTTCGGGCGAAGCCTCGCCCGGGCGATGCGGGTGTATCTCGAACGCCTCGATGTGGAGGACCGGCCGGCCGAAGGATCGCCCGCGCGGTCCGTGCAGGTCGGCGGCGTCTTTCCACACATGACGGTGATGGCCCACGGGCTCGGCAGCGACTCCGAGGCGGGGATCGGCGCCCTGGTGCCCTGGGCCGGCAAGCTCTGGGCGGTGGGCTATGTCGCACACATTCGCGGCCAGGGGATCGGTCTCTATGAGATCGGCGAGGATATGACGATGCGACGTCACCCGGCCTCGGTGACGCTGACCGGGACCTTCGCCAACCGGTTCGTGCACTGGCCCAGCGGGCAGGCGTTCATCGGGCCCTATGCGATCGACATCGACGGCAACGTCCGCACGATTGAAGGCTTGAAGAACCATCGTCTGTGCGCGACGTGCGATCACCTGAAGGACCCGAAGGACAAGGTCTACTTCCTGGGGATGGAAGGGGGCTTCTGGGAGGTGGACGTCCATAGTCTCCAGGCGACGAACCTGTTCGATCTGCGGAAAGAACTGGAGATCACCGACGCCAAGGAGCATTTCAAGAGCGCCTTTACCGCGCAGGGCCGCGTCGTGGTCGCCAACAACACATACGACGAGCAGGAGTTTCTCGGCCGTCGTCAGGCGGGCCGGCTGGCTGAATGGGCCGGCGACAAGTGGACGATTGTCGAGCGGAATCCCTTCGTCGAGGTCCACGCCAGCGCGGGCGGCAGTTCCTACGGCGGGAACACTCTTTACGCAACCGGCTGGACCAAATCGAGCGTGGTGCTGCGCGTCCTGGTCAACGGCACGTGGCAACGGTACCTGCTGCCGAAGGCCAGCCATAGCTGGGACCATGCCTGGAACACCGAATGGATGCGGATTCGCCACGCGGTGACGGAGCGGCTGTTGATGGACGTGCACGGCATGTTCTACGAACTGCCGCCGTTCGCCTACGGCGGTCGGATCTGGGGGATTCGGCCGATCTGCTCGCATCTGCGGGTGGTCCCGGATTTCTGCCACTGGCGCGGACTGTTCGTGATGGCGTCGGATCAGATCGACCACGACCAGGGCCAGCCGCAATCCGGGTTGTGGTTCGGAAACCTCGACGATCTCTGGCAGATGGGTAAGCCCGCCGGCTGGGGCGGCCCGTGGTGGGATACGCCCGTGCAGGCGGGCGAGGTCTCCGACCCGTTCCTGATGACCGGCTTCGACAAGAAGGTCGTGCACATGGTCCACGACAGCGACGAGAATGTGAGTTTCGCTCTGGAGATCGATTTCCTGGGCGATGGCAGTTGGCAACCCTACGAGACCTTCCGCTTCCGCAAAGGCTACCGGCACCACGAGTTCCCGGACGGCTTCTCGGCCCACTGGGTCCGCGTGCGGGTCGACAGGGCCTGCAAGGCCACGGTGTATTTCGTGTACAACTGAGCGGCGATCGGCGGTTAAATGACATCTGCGCATGACGATCTTGAAACGATGCGGTTTGAGGAGCAGTGAGATGGGACGAGTATATGCAGGTTGGCGGCGGGCGGTTGGCTCGGCCGTATTGCCGTTGCTGGTCGTGTTGCTGGCGACGGGGCCGTCGGGTATCGCCCAGGACCTGGCGGAGTTCGAGTCGCGCGTGAGCGAATTCACACTGGACAACGGGCTGAAGTTCATCGTGCTTCGGCGGCCCGATGCGCCGGTCGTGACGTGCTTCACCCACGCCAACGTCGGCGCTGTGGACGAAGTCACGGGCCTGACGGGCTTGGCGCATCTGTTCGAGCACATGGCCTTCAAGGGCACTCGAACGATTGGCACCAGAGACCCCGAGGCCGAGGCCAGGGCGCTGGCGAAGATCGACGAAATCTTCGAGGCGATCCGGGCTGAGCGGCTCAAGGGTGGTCCGGCCGACGAGCAGAAACTGGCTGAGCTGCAAAGGCGGCTTGCCGAGGCGCAGGAGCAGGCCCAACAGTATCTCGTGCACGATGAGTTCGACGAGATCCTCAAGCGGGCCGGCGGGGTGGGACTCAACGCCGGGACCAGTTCCGACTACACGGTCTACTTCGTGAGTCTGCCGGCCAACAAGCTCGAACTGTGGATGCTGATGGAGTCGGACCGGTTCCTCAATCCCGTTCTGCGCGAGTTCTACAGCGAGAAGGATGTGGTCATGGAAGAGCGCCGGCTCCGCACGGAGACCCAGCCGGTCGGCAAACTGCTGGAGGAATTCCTTGCGGCGGCGTACAAGGCTCATCCCTACGGCCAGCCGGTCATCGGGCACATGAGCGACATCGAGGCGGTGACCCGGGCGCAGGCCGAGGCGTTCTTTCGAACGCACTATGTGCCGAGCAACCTGACGGTGGCCATCGTCGGCGACGTCGATCCGGATCGCGTCAAGACGCTGGCCCGTGAGTATTTCGGACGGATTCCCCATCGTCCGCCGCCGGGGCCGGTCGTGACGGTCGAGCCGCCGCAGCCGGGCGAGCGCCACGTCGTCGTCGAGGATCCGTCCCAGCCCTTCGTTCTGATCGGATACCACAAGCCGAGCATCCAGCACGAGGACAACGCGGTCTTCGACGCCATCACGGACATTATGGGCAGCGGGCGGACATCGCGTCTGTATCGCAGTCTCGTCAAGGACAAGCGGATCGCGATGGCCACCTCCGGCTTCCAGGGCATGCCCGGTCAGAAGTACCCTGGGCTGTTCCTTTTCTACGCCATGCCGGCCAGAGGCCATACAAACCAGGAGTGCACACGGGCGATCTACGACGAGATCGATAGGCTGCGGAACGAGCCGGTCAGCGAGCAGGAGCTGCAAAAGGCCAAAACACGGGCCCGCGCGGCTCTGATTCGGCAACTCGACTCCAACTCGGGCCTGGCCGAGCAGTTGACATTCTACGAGGTGCTGACGGGCGATTGGCGAAACCTCTTCCAACAACTCGAACGGATCGATCGGGTCACCGCCGAGGATATCCAGCGGGTCGCCCGGGCCTGTTTTACGACGAAGAACCGAACGGTCGGCATCATCGAAACCACGGCCGGCGAAAGCGAATCCTGAATAGGGGAGCGGGAATATGAGAAGCCAACGAGTATGCCATCTGTCACCGGTTCTCTGTGCGGTGGCGGTGTTCTGCCTGACAGTCTCGCCGGTGACGGCGCAGCGGGCGACGGACCACACGCAACTGAAATACCCGAGCCTTCGCGACGTGGCCGTGCCGGAGGTGCAGCGTGTCACCCTGTCCAACGGGATGCGGTTGCTCCTGCTGGAGGACCATGAGCTGCCGCTGATCTCCCTGTCCGGCCGGATTCGGGTGGGGTCCATCTACGAGCCGGCCGACAAGGTGGGCCTGGCCGACATCACCGGTGAGGTGATGCGCACCGGCGGAACGACGAGCAGGACCGGAGACGAACTGGACGACGAACTGGAGCAGATTGCCGCTTCGGTCGAAACGGGCATCGGGCAGGATTCGGGATATGTCTCGGTGTCGGTGCTCAAGGAGGATATCGGCAAGGGGCTGGGGATTCTGGCCGACGTGCTGATGCATCCGGCGTTCCGCCAGGACAAGATCGAGCTGGCCAAGATGCAGCACCGCAGCGCCATCGCCCGGCGCAACGACTCGCCCCGCTCCATTGCATCGCGCGAGTTCGACAAGCTGATCTACGGTCCCGAAAGCGTGTATGCCCGGCACACCGAGTACGCAACCATCGACAGCATCACCCGCGACGACCTGGTGGCGTTTCACAGGCGGTTCTTCGGGCCCAACAACATGATGCTGGCCGTTTGGGGCGATTTCGACACGCAGGAGATGATCGCTCGGATCGAGAAGGCCTTCGACGGTTGGGCGAAGATCGATCTGGACCTGCCGCCCGCACCCGAGGTGGATTACACGTGGCGGGCGACGGTGAACCTCGTGGCCCGAGGGGACCTCAACCAGTCGAACATCTACATCGGCCACATCGGCGGGCGGATGAACGACCCGGACTATGCGGCGCTGACGCTGATGAACCACATCCTCGGCGGCGGCTTCACCGGGCGATTGTTCAAGAACGTGCGTTCGCGGCAGGGTCTGGCCTATTCGGTCTTCGGGACGTACGCCACACGTTACGACCGCCCCGGCGTCTTCTCCATGGGTTGCCAGACGAAGTCCGAGAGCACCGTCCACGCGATCGAGGCCATCTGCGAGGAGGCTCGGAGAATGACCCAGGAGGAAGTGACCGACGAGGAACTGGAGCTGGCCAAGGACAGCTACCTGAACTCGTTCGTGTTCAACTTTGACAGCACGGGCCAGATCATCAGTCGCCTGATGACCTATGAGTTCTACGGCTATCCGCCCGACTTCCTGCAGCAGACCCGAGAACGGATCGAGAAGGTCACGAGGGCCGATATCTTCAGGGCCGCCCGCGCGCATCTGAGGCCCGATGCCCTGCAGATTCTGGTGGTGGGGCGGCCGGAAGACTTCGATCGGCCTCTTGCGACGTTGGGCGAAGTCCGTTCGATCGATGTCACCATCCCGCCGCCGGTCCGATGACACACGGGGATTTCTCTCGATTGTCGCAACGCATTGGTTGGAGGAACATCGCATGAACGAGCCAGGCAACCAGAGTTGGACGCGACGGGGTTTTCTCCATGCGGCTGGATTGGCCGCCGCCTCCGTGTTCGTGTCTGGCGGCTGTCGGACCAGCGGGTCGAAGCGGCTGGCCGGGCCCGGACAGCCGAATATCATCTTCATTCTGGTCGATGATCTCGGTTATGGCGACCTGGGCTGTTACGGCCAGCAGGCGATCCAGACCCCGAACATCGACCGGATGGCGGCCGAGGGCATGCTCTTCACCGATGCGTATGCCGGCAGCACCGTCTGCGCGCCGTCGCGCTGTTCGTTGATGACGGGTCTGCATACCGGGCACGCCTACGTACGCGGCAACAAGGAGGCCAAGCCGATGGGGCAGTTGCCTCTGCCCACGGGCGCTGTCACCGTGCCTCGTCTGCTGGCCGGTCGCGGCTATCGGACGGGCTTGATCGGCAAGTGGGGACTCGGCGGGCCGGCAAGCACCGGGGCGCCCAATAACCAAGGCTTCGACTACTTCTTCGGATATCTTTGCCAGAGGCACGCGCACAATTACTATCCGGAGTTTCTCTATCGCAACGATCAGCGTGTGCCGCTGGCCAACAAGGTCGCAGGCGATCGAGACGACGGCGCGGGCGTGGCGACGGAGAAGGTGGAATACTCCCACGACCTGATTGCGGACGAGGCGCTGCAATTCATCGAGCGAAACCGCCAGGTGCCTTTCTTCCTGTATCTGGCGTTGACCATTCCGCACGCCAACAATGAGGCGGGCCGGGCGGGGATGGAGGTGCCGTCCTACGGGCCGTATGCCGACGAGGATTGGCCCGAGCCGCAGAAAGGCCACGCCGCGATGATTACGCGGATGGACGGCGACGTGGGCCGCCTGCTCGATAAGCTCGAGGAACTCGGTATCGACGCCGATACGCTCGTGTTGTTTTCCAGCGACAACGGTCCGCACGCCGAGGGGGGCGCCGATCCGGCGTTCTTCCACAGCAGCGGTCCGCTGCGCGGCATCAAGCGTGATCTCTACGAAGGCGGAATCCGCGTGCCGCTGATCGCACGCTGGCCGGGGAGGATCGCCGCCGGCTCGGGCACCGATCACGTCTGCGCCTTTTGGGATCTTCTGCCCACATGCTGCGATCTGGCCGGGGCGATCCCGCCGGACGACGCGGACGGGTTTTCCTTCCTGCCCACGCTCCTGGGCAAGCCGGTGTACCAGAGGAAGCACCGATACCTCTACTGGGAGTTCCACGAACAGGGCAAGAAGCAGGCCGTCCGCATGGGCTTCTGGAAGGGTGTGCGTCTGAACGTGGCGGCCGACCCGGACGGGCCGATCGAGTTGTACGATCTGCGAACCGATCTGGGCGAGACTACGAACGTGGCCGATCGAAACCCCGAGATCGTCGCGCAGATGGTCGCGCTGATGAAGGCCGCACACAAGCCGTCGGAGACATGGCGGTTCCCATGACGCCCCGCCGATAGGACACATCCCTGATCCGCACGTTGCCTCCGGCGGCGTTCGCACCCCCCGGACCAGCCGCGATTTTTCCGATGGGTCCCATTTTTCTGTAACATCATCGGGCCGGCTGCGTCTTATGGGGTAGACGCGCCGAGGTGAGGCGTCGGTGAGCATCACAGGCAAGAAGACGAGGCGAGGTTCCATTGTTTCCGGGGAACGCTGGTTGGAGTGTAACCATGTGCAAGCGAAGATTGTGCGCGGCGATAGGGATTGTCTTGATTCTGGCCGTTGTCGGGCTGGCCCAGTTGCAGGTGAACAGCTACGATCGGCACTATCAAACCTATCCGGCGGTGGCCATGAACGACGCCGGCGATTTTGTTGTGGTCTGGCGCAGCCACGTGGCCGACGGCCGTGGGGGCGGGGTGTTTGCCCGCCGGTTTGACCACGACGGAATGGCACTTACCGACGAATTCAAGGTCAATCTCTCCGACGTGGACGTGGACACCTGGTCCCCGGCGGTGGCGATGGCGCCCGGAGGCGATTTTGTGGTGGTATGGGTGGCCGACCGAGAGGGCGACTGCGACGTTGTGGCCCGGCAGTTCGACGCCGCAGGCGCACCGCTGACGGAGGAGATCCCGGTGGCGGGCGCCGCAGGTGTCTTCGAGTCAGACCCGAGGATCGCGATGAACTCGACAGGAGCCTTTGTCATCGTCTGGACCAACCGATACGGCGACTCTTACACCGGCAGGAATTATGCGGCCGCCCGCCTCTACGGGGCCGATGGTTCACCGGTGAGCGACCCGTTCGAGATCAGCGATCGGCCGCAGCAGAGATGGCCCGATGTGGCGATCGATGAAACGGGCCGATTCGTCGTCGCATGGAGCCGGATGGGCGATACCTACAATCGCCCCTACGGTGAGTACATCATGATTCGCCAATTCGACGCCGATGGCATACCGTTGGGGCCTGAGATGTCCCTGACGGGCGACCTGAACAGCCGGTGGTACGGCCCGGCGGTGGCGACTGGTGGCGACGGCGGATTCATCGTGACCTGGGCGATCGGGCCGTTTCCCTGCAATATCTGCGCCCAGCCGTTCAATCGGGATGCCGAGCCGATGACGTCCCCGTACGTCGTCAATACCTGCATGGAGGGCCATCAGGGCCGCCCCTGCATCGCTTCGAACGGTGACAGCGACTTCCTCATCGCATGGGATTGCCACGATCCGAGCGGCGCCGGTTGCCGTGTGGGCGGGCAGTTCTGTACGGGAGCAGGCGACCCGTCGGGATATGAATGCAGCGTGACGATCGAGACGGCTGGGCGGAACTGGTATCCTGATGCGGCGATGGCGTCCGACGGACGCTACGTCGTGGTCTGGATCGCGGAGATCGAAGGCTCAGGGTACGATGTCTTCGCCCAGACAGGATCCAGGTAGCGGCCGTCGGACGAGCGCACATCGGACAGGGCCGGGTCAATTCCGACAGGGGACCGGCTTGTCGAAGGCACAGGACAGGTCGGCGAGCAGATACTTGCGGACCACAACGTCCCAGCTCATGTTGTAGGCCAGACGGTACCCCTCACAGATCATCGTCTCCAGTTCTGCGTCGTCCCTGGGCAAGCGCGCGACGATTTCTTTCGCCAGCCGGGCCGCTTCGGCGGTCTCGATCTGATCGCGCACGTGCCGGTCGATCGTGAGCAGGTCTTCGATATCCCCGTAGGAGCGGTCGCCGAGATCGGCGTAGTCGGCCAGGAGGACATTGCTGACCGACTGTCCGCCCGTCACGTCACGAACGAAGCCGGCGCACCCGCAAACGCCCGTGAATACACAGAGGCTTCCGTATGTGAGCGGTTCGAGTTGGGCGATGCCGAACGGCTCATAGATGCTCTGTCCGAATTCGACGTCGCTGCCCTTTCGGATGTCGATGAACTCCACGTCGAGAGGGACCCTGCTGCCACAGCAGTGGCGATCGAACCCGAACTGATTGATGAAGATGGCCTTGATGCTTCGACTGCGGGCGTTGAACTGCTGAATCGCCGTGTGGAAATTGGCCTCTCCGCCGGACAGGTCGGGCCAGCCCTCCCGGTGGGCGACGGGCCAGCCATAGGTCGATTCCATATGATGGATGTCGCAACTGCGCCGCCGTGAAACCTCGGTGCTCAGCAGCAGGAAGACCGCCGTCTGTCCCTGCTGCCGCAGCGTTTCGTCCATCTCGTAGAGCACGCGCAGGTCGCGCCAAAGCCCTTTGCTGCGGACCAGACGCGTCACGTGGGTGAACACATAGTCCGGCCGAAACCCCAGAAGGCTTTCACAATAGCGCTGGAGTCTGTCCTTGGACGCACGCTTGTCTGCGATATCGATTTGGTGCGCGGGGATGCCATTGTAGACGATGTCGATATCGGCCGATTCGAACTCCGGCGCCAGAAAGCGCAGCTCGTCCGCCACGTAGTCTCCGACCGCATAGATGTGGTCGCAGTATTTCGAGGCCTCGACGAGCGAGTGCTTGAAATACGTTGCCTGGTTGCCGAAGACGTCGCTGACGTAGAGCCGATCGCGCCGGGCCTGCTCCATGACGTTGTAGAACATTGTATCGTGGCCCGGGTGCTCTTCGACGATGCGCCGCACGGTCGCCACCTCGTGGGCGTAGAAGACGGTCCGGAAGCGGCAATAGGGTTCGAGGATCGCCGCCAGGACGGTGGGCATGCCCATGAATTCGTGAGAGATGACGGTGGTTCGTCCTTCGGCCGCGCCCAGCGCCTTGAGCGCTGCGATGGCCGGGGCCGCCAGCCGCACGTACTGCTCGTACTCCCACAGGTGCTCGTGCATTTGGCTCTGGATGCCGAATTCCTCGAACAGTCGCCGCTTGAATTCGTTGACCATGCCGCCGTCCATGTAGCGCACGTCAATCAGCAATACCTCAGGCGCGCTGCGAATTCCGGTCTGTTCGTCGAGGAACGTGCGCCGTCCGTACACGATGCCCACGTTGTAGAGACTCTCGATGCGGCCGAACGCATGGCTGTAGCTCGGATTGATCAGGCCGTCGACCGACGAATACAGCACCTCGCCGTCTTGGCCCAACCGATCCTGGACGGAGCCTTCCGTCGTGAACAGGGGGCTGACGAGGATCGACCGGCCGATCGCGTCGAGATAGGATGGACACGTGAAGAAGCCCTGAAGAACGGCGCCGATTCCCCCGACCTTGGCGGCGGCTTCATGGGTGACGTGTACCGCGATGCCTTCTGCGGCCATGTGAGATCTCCCCAAACGTTGGCATACGTCGAAGCGAGTGCGCGAATCCACACCTAAAATGTACGCCATGGCCTCAGATGTGCCAAACGCCGATGCTGGGGGGGGGGATATGACCGCTGTCGGTCCGAAAAAGAAACCCTGATCCGCGCGACGGGGCGGGGTCTTTTCGGACGGAAAAGACGGGGGGGGCAGGGAGCCTAACTGAGGCGCGTCCGCAGGTTTCGGATGAGCCCGGAGAGGACCTGGGGTGGGACGTCGGCCAATTCGGCGTCGGGAGGATCGCCTGTGGCCATCTGGCCGAGGATATCTCGGGCCTTGCGACGATCCGACGCGATGGTCTCAGCAGTCCGCTGGGCCGCGTCGAGATCGCCGTCCACCATCTGACGCAGGTAGCGGACGATTGCTTCGGTCATCTTCTCGTCGTTGATCTCCTGTGCCGGTGAAGATAACGGGTCGCCCTCGGGAACGTCCTTTTCCTGAAGGATGCTTTGCGTCAACTGGAACGTTTCCGCAAGAAGCCGCTTCTGACGTTCCTCTTCGGTCTCGTCGATCGGGGCCAGCTTCAACTCCTCGTCGGCCTCCATCTGGGGGACGTAGATCCGGTTGTGGCACGCCGGACATTTGCCCCATTTGCCGCCGGCGCTGTCCGGGGCATCTATTTTCTTCCCGCAGTGCTCGCAATGAAACTTGATCGACATTTTCAGACCTCACGTCAAGCGATGGCCCTGCGCGTGATACTCGGCCGTCACGTCCGTCGTGATGCCGCCACGGGGCGTGAAGCGGGCCGTCACCGTCATCCATCGCGGTCTGCACGCGCCGCTCAGATCGTCCAGGATCTCGTTCGTCAACGACTCATAGAAGATGCCCTTGTTTCGATAGCCCTGCAAGTAGAACTTGAGGCTTTTCAACTCGATGCAGTGCTTCTCGGGGCAGTATTCGACGGTGATCTCGCCGAAATCGGGTTGGCCCGTCTTCGGACACACGCTGGTGAACTCGGGGCAGCGAATCGCGATCCGGTAATCGCGTCCGGGACGCGGATTGTCGAACAACTCAATTGTGCCAGATTCAGTCATACCCCGATCCTTGTCGTTCTGTAGGTGTTCAGTATAGCGCATCGACGTTGGTGTGACAAGCAAGAACCGGCGCAGAGACGGCGAATACGGGCCTGTGGGCTGTCCGGAGGTCTTTGACACGGCCGGATGGACGCGATACCATGCTCCTGACCGGCAGACCGGGACGCCGCCCGATTCCCCGACGGGAGAAGGCTGTTCTTCGTCTCGGCGGCGTGGTCGGGAGAGTTGCCTGTGCCGCAGAAGAAGGCTGTCGTATTGGTCAGTGGGGGATTGGATTCGGCCACGACGCTGGCGATCGCCCGCGACGATGGGTATGCCTGCTACGCCCTGACGTTCCTGTACGGGCAACGTCATCGGCGGGAGATACAGGCCGCCGAGAGGGTATGCGCCTCGCTGGGCGCCGTCGAGCATCGCGTCGTGACGATCGATCTGGCGGCCTTCGGTGGCTCGGCGCTGACCGACGGTCGCATCGACGTGCCCAAGGACCGCGATCTCCTGGCCGCAGCGGACATCCCTGTGACCTATGTGCCGGCCCGGAACACGATCTTTCTCAGCTACGCCCTCGCATGGGCGGAGGTCCTCGGGGCGTTCGACCTGTTCATCGGAGTCAACTCGACGGACTACAGCGGATATCCCGATTGCCGGGCGGAATTCGTGGCGGCCTACGAGGTGATGGCCAATCTGGCGACGGCTGCCGCTGTCGAGGGCAGGGGGCGGTACCGAATCCATACGCCAATCATCGCGATGACCAAGGCCGAGATCATCCGAGAGGGCACGCGGCGGGGGGTCGATTACGCTTTGACACATAGTTGCTACGATCCGGATGCAGAAGGGCGAAGCTGCGGCCGGTGTGATTCCTGTCGATTGCGGTTAAAGGGCTTTGCCGAGGCGGGGCTGACCGATCCGGTCGCCTACGTTTGCCCCGGTCGATAGCGGGACTTCCCATGCGCGTCATCGAGATATTTCATTCCTTGCAGGGCGAGGGGATTCTCAGCGGGACGCCGAGCTTGTTCGTGCGACTGGCCGGCTGTCCCCTGCGGTGTCGATGGTGCGATACGAGGTACGCATGGGATTTCTCGGCCGGCGACGAATATGGTATGGACGACCTGGTGGAGGCGATTGGGAAACATCCCTGCGGCCACGTCGTGCTCACCGGCGGCGAGCCGATGGTCGGACCCGATCTTGCGGCCAGAGAGGGCCTGGTGGAGTTGACGGGGCGCCTTCGAGCCAGACGGATGCATGTGACCATCGAGACGGCGGGGGGGCTCTTCACGCCCGATCTGGCGTGCGACCTGATGAGTATCAGTCCGAAGATGACCAATTCGGCCCCCGCAGAGCCGGCCCTTGCCCAGACCCATGACCGGCAGCGACTCAATCCGGAGGCCTTGGCGGCATTGATGGAAACCTATGTCTGCCAACTGAAGTTCGTGGTCGAGGCCGCAGACGATGTCAGCGAGATCTGCCGCCTCCTGGATGGTTTGCCGCCTGTGCCCCCGGACCGCATTCTCCTGATGCCTCAGGCCAGGACGCGGGAGGAACTCCTGGCCAGGACGCCGCAGGTCGTCCAGCTGTGTCAGGAAACGGGGTATCGCTTCGGTCACCGCCTGCAGGTGCTGCTCTGGAGCGACTGTCGGGGTGTGTAGGCGGGCAGCTTCGTTCGGGACCACCGCCCATTTTTCGCGTTCCGCCCGAATCCCGGTTGACAACCGATGAGCAATCGTCAATAATCAATCACTTGTCGCCCGGGTGGCGGAATTTGGCAGACGCGCTAGCTTGAGGGGCTAGTGAGCTTCGGCTCGTGCTGGTTCGAATCCAGTCCCGGGCACTTCTTCCCAGAAGTGCACCCCCGATTCGTGACGGCAGGCGCAGCAAATCCGTGGCGTCGATTCGGCTTGGAGTGGATGGATACGGACAGCGCCTTCGTGTTGCGTCCCCCACGGAAAAGGACATGGCACTGCTGTAGTCTGTTGCGGAGGGGGGGCCGTTCTACTCGACGGCGAATTCCTTCTTGCGGGTGTTCATCTGGGCCTTGAGTCGGGCGAGGATCGATGAGTGCATCTGAGAAACCCGCGACTCGGACAGATCCAGCGTCGCGCCGATTTCCTTCATCGTCATCTCTTCGTAGTAATACAGCACGATGATCAGCCGCTCGGCGCGAGTCAGGCCCTTGGTCAGAAGGCTCTTCAAGTCGCGTTTCTGGGCCTCGATGAGCGGGTCCTCGCTGCGATTGTCCTTGATGACATCGATCTCACAGACGTCCCTCTCTCCATCCCCGTCGCCGCACTTGGTGCTCAGGGAGACGAGGCTGGTGGCATTGGCGTCGCGCTGGAGGCGAATGAACTCATCCATGTCCATGTTCAACTCCTCGGCCAGCTCATGTTCGTCGGGCTTGCGACCCAGGTGCATCTCCAGGGCGTGGGTGGCTTTGGCCAACTGATGGGCGCGGGCACGCACCAGGCGGGGGACCCAGTCCATGCTGCGCAATTCGTCGAGGATCGATCCCTTGATTCGCGGAGCGCAATAGGTCTCGAACTTCACGCCCCGCGCGGGGTCGTATGCGTCGATGGCGTCCATCAGACCGAACGTGCCGGCACTGACCAGGTCGTCCATCTCGACTTTGTCCGGGAGTTTACTGTGGAGTCGCTCGGCGGCGTGCCGGACAAGGTCCCGATAATGCTCCATGAGCAGGTTGCGGTAGCAGTCCTGGCGACTGTCGTGGAAACGCTCCCATACTTCATCGATTGCGAGCTTCTTGTCCGTCTTCGCCGCTGTCTGTGTCTTCACAAGTCGTCTCCGTTACGTGCCGCAGCCCAATCCATTTTGTGCGATGCCGGTCTTGCCCGCTCACGATCCTGCTTCGGACAGAGCGATGCCCACAAGATCCTTTATCGGCCGCCTGGGCCAAGACTTTAGGTCAGCCACCGAAACACTCTCCGGAAAAAACTCCCATTGCCCCGGTTACTGCAATCGATTCCCCCCAGGCGGGTCGCCAAGGCGTTGAACGAAGAGGCGATCTGGCTCTTGGGATAGGCCAATACGACGGGCTGGCGCAAGCGTACGGCCGCACAGAGGCGTTCGTCCTTGAGCAAGACCCCGGCGTAATAGAGGTCGGCCTGAAGAAATCGGGCCGCGACGTCGGCCAGACGCTGATAGATTCTCTTTCCTTCGGCCAGACTGTGCGCCATGTTGACCACCACGCTTATCGGGCCTTCATAGCGTTTTCGGACCAAGACCTTGATCATCCCATAGGCGTCGGTCATGGCGGTGGCCTCGGGCGTCGTGACCACGAGCACATGATCGGCGGCAAGACAGAAACTGACGACCGAGTTCGAGATCCCCGCTGCCGTATCGATCACAATGGTGTCACTGCCGTATTGCAGGCCGGAGAGGTGTTCAAGCAGCCGATGCTGCTCCGTTTCGCTGATGTCGGCCAGTTGGTCCAGACCGGAAGCCCCGCAAATCACTTGAAGGCCCTGTGGTCCGGGCAGGATGATCTGCTCAATCCGCTTGGAGCCGTTGATCACGTGCGAGATGTTGTACTTGCTTCGCACGTTCAACAGCAGATCCAGATTGCCCAGCGAGATATCGGCGTCGAGCAGAAGCACGCGTTTCTCCGTGGCGGCCATGCACAATGCCAGGTTGGTGGCGATGTTCGTCTTGCCGACGCCGCCCTTGCCGCTGGTGACGGCGAGCACGCGCGCCGCCGGTCGGCCGCCGCCGGATGCCTGTTGCAGATTGACTGCGTGGTTTCCCATGGTTGCGGGCACAAGCCTCTGGTTCAGTCCGTGGTTTCGTCGGGGCTCGACAGATCATCGAGAAGTCCGTCGTGAGCGGTGGTTTCCGCAATGGACAGGCGACCCACACCCAGCGGGGCGCCGCACTTGAGCGTCAGCAGCTCCTTGGCAATCTTGCGGTTCAGGGAGTTTTCGAGGAGCTTGTTGACCTGCAACTGAAGATACTCATCGCGGTTGCGTTCGAGCAGGGCTTGGGCATCCGGGTCGGGTTGCGGTCGGACCTCCATCGTGCTGTTGGGGCCGAACCGGATGTTCTCGGTGTCGCAGAACAGCAGACGACGGCTTTGCAGATGTTCGGCAATCGCGCCGTTGAGCACGCCGACGAACTCCAACACGGGCATGTCCTGCGGTATGAACCCCGGCGTCCGCGTGTTGTGCATGTTGCGATACAGCACGTCGCGCCGAAGTTCCGTGAAGCGGATGATCTTCATCAAGAGCTCGGTCAGATTGTCGGGGATAGGAGACAACAGGTCCATAGGCACTCCTTCTGCAGGACGATCTCACGCGATCCGAACGTCAGAGCGAAACGATGCATTGCCGGCGAAGCGCGGGGATTCCATACACCACAGGCCGATGGGGGAAAACTCGGGTATTGCCGTCGCGGTGAATCCGCATGCAAGGACAGGGAGGCCATTGAACTGTATCACTCGCACTGAAACCGTTTGTCTCATCCTTGATCCTTTCGGTTTTCCTTTACGCTCCGTGAAGCGGCGAACCTTCACGGAGTCGATCACGCGCGTCCTGCACCACCTTCGGAGGCACGCGGCTACGTTGCCTCGGGCGACATGAAGCCTCCTCCCGATGACAGGGGATTCTCATTGGTCCCAGCAGCACGTTCGACGTGCCGAGGCCCGCCGGGGCTGTCCCCACGCAACCCTTTGCCCTTTCTGTCTTCTTCATTCAATATGCGACGGATCTCGCCCAGACTCATGTTCTCTCGCAGTTCCATGATCCGGGAAAGGCGATCAAAGACGGATTCGTCGTACAGTCGGTGCCCCCCCTCGGTCCACTCCGCTTCGCGGATGAGTCCCATGATCGTGTAGTTGTGAATCGTCTGCCGGGAGAAGGGACTGCATCGCACCAGTTCGCCGATGCGATAGCGTTTGGCTGGTACTTGTAGCCTGTGACTCGTTTTGTCCCAACTCATAGGTGCGGCTCGAATATCCACAGATTCAGATTGTGACGATACGAACAGCCGGCGCGCCCCAAAGCGAACGTCCCCATTGCAGAACGGCTGGTAGAACAAGACGAAACACTGTTGTCATCACGGAGGGCCATGCCATCGCATCCGACTCAAACAAACACGTCCCGAAGGGAAATAACCATCTGTCTAAGGTGGCCTCCCACTCCAGGGCGTCTCGAAGCACACAAACCATACCACGGCGTCGCCTGCGGTGCCTTTCTGTTGCAGGATCGGCACGACAACCATCGAACCGTCCAACGCCATTCAAATAACTTTTGCATTTTGCAAAATGTAAAAGGCGCTTATCGGCCTGTCAACTGGTTTTGGGATTTTTCAGGAAAAATCTTCCTCTTCCTTGATCGTGTCGTCCCCGGCATTCGGCTTCCAGCGTGCGGCAGGCCGCTCGAAGGCCCTATAACGCCTTGGGTTCCGTGCATTCGGACGGCGCGCACGCGGTCTGTCGCTTTCCCGCGTCGGTCCACGAGAGCATTTGCGATTTTTTGCCAACAGACTGCCGCGGATTGGACGATAGGAAGCGGTGTTGAGATGAATGGTCGATGGAAATCAGGTTGATGTCTTTGCCATGACGAAACGAATCGCCGAACCAAACAGACACGAGGCCGGCCCCGCGCGTCCGATGTCGCTGTTGGAACGGGTCACACCTCTGGCCCGCCAGATCAACAGCCTGGACATCGATCGAATCGCGGATGTCTGCGTCACGAAGATCCCCGCGCTCGTCGGATCGACCTTCGCGTCACTCTATGCCCTGGATGAACCGAACCACATCCTGCATCTGGTGCGATGCAATCATCCGTTTCCCATCAACAAGATCGTGTCGCTGAATCAGACCCCGCCGTCTCCGATGGTCGTGGCGGTCAAGAGCAAGGAGCTGATTCTGACGAGCGACATCGATACGTACAACAAGCCGGTCATCAAACGGTCTCAGCGCGCCTTTGCCGAGAACTACATGACCGGCAACTGTGCGATCGTTCCCCTGATCTGTCACGACGGGGTGGTTGGCGTGCTCAATCTGGCCGACAAGGCCGAGCCGGCTGCCTTTACACAGGAAGATATCTCACTGATTGAATTGCTGGGGCAGTTGATCGGGGCTTCGATCGGGAATATCAAGCTGTTTGAGAAGATGCAACGCCAAGCCACGCTCGACGGTCTGACCGGCCTGATGAACCACAAGACATTCTACGAGACCCTGGAACGTGAGTTGTGGCGCTCGCGTCGGTACGGCGGCACGATTTCCATGATCATGGCCGACATCGACAATCTCAAGGCCATCAACGACACCTACGGCCACCGGGCCGGCGACAAGGTGATCCGGGAAATCAGCCGCAGGATCAAGGAGTGCATCCGCCTGATCGACCTGGCAGCGCGATACGGAGGCGATGAGTTTAGCGTCATTCTGCCGAACACGTCGTTGGACGAAGCCATTGTGGTTTCTCGTCGCATCGTGGAGGCGGTTGCCGCCTCGTCGGTGACCTGGCAAAGTGTTCAGGTGCCGCTTTCGATCAGCGTTGGCGTAGGCCAGTATGGTGCCGACGCCAATCCAGAGGATATTACCAGCCGGTCCGACCGCGCCCTCTACAACGCCAAGCAATCCGGTAAAAACACTGTCCGGGTATTCGGGGCCTCGGAGGGTGCCTGAGAAATCTGTGTCGGAAGCGGAGTATCCTGCCGGCCACCCGTGTGTGTCCGACATCGCCACTGCGCGGCGATTACCCTGCAACCAATCGGTTGACCCATGCGTCGGCGGAGGCGTGGGACAATCGATAAAACGGCCCGGCGCCGGCGGTGAACTTCTTCTGCAACTCACCGCCGGGCCGGACGCAGTTCCGGCTTCTGCCGATCTGCTCAGCTTCGCCCCGGTCGCGAACGACTATTGTGTCCAGCAGTTGCCGTAGTACACGGGGCCGTAGTGGACACTATAGTAGGACACGTGGCTGTAGTTACTCCAGTACCATGACGAGTTCTGGTACGGGTTCGGACACGGGTTTGGGCTCGGACACGGGTTTGGGTTCGGGCACGGATTTGGGTTCGGACACGGGTTTGGGTTCGG
>JAAYBA010000424.1 GCA_012719085.1 Planctomycetota bacterium | reverse complement strand
CCTGCACCCCGTTCATGCTCCAGGGCTTCATCGCCTCCAGCGGGCCCATGAACATCTCGTACAGCCGCATCGAATCGGCGCCGTAGTCCGTCACGACCTGGTCGGGGTTCACCACGTTGCCGCGCGATTTGCTCATCTTCTGTCCGTCTTCGCCGAGGATCATTCCCTGGTTGACGAGCTTCTTGAAAGGCTCCTTCGTACTGACGTAGCCCAGATCAAACAGGAACTTGTGCCAGAAGCGCGAGTAGAGCAGGTGCAGCACCGCATGCTCGGCGCCGCCGACGTACAGATCGACGGGCATCCAGTACTTCTCCTTGGCCGGGTCCCAGCCCCGTTCGGCGTTACGCGGATCGAGATAGCGCAGATAGTACCAGCAGCTTCCCGCCCACTGGGGCATCGTGTTCGTCTCCCGCCGGGCGGCGCTGCCGTCGGGCAGCGTGACATTGACCCAGTCGGTCGCCTTGGCCAGCGGCGGCTCGGCCGTCCCCAGCGGCTTGTAGTCGTCGAGATCAGGCAGACGCAGCGGCAGTTCGCTTTCCGAAATGCCCGTCACGGTCCCGTCCGCCAGATGCACGATCGGAAACGGCTCGCCCCAGTAGCGCTGCCGGCTGAACAGCCAGTCGCGCAGCTTGTAGTTGATCGCCTTCTTGCCCAGACCGCGCTCGGCCAGCCAGGCGGTGATCTTCTCCTTGAATTCCGCCGTCGTCAGCCCGTCGAACGGCCCGCTGTGGATTGCCGTGCCGTCCCCGGTGAAACACAACTCGCCCCGCGCCACGCGCTCGGCGTCCTCGGCGCTGGGCGGCTGCACCACCTGAACAATCGGCAGCGCGAACTTCGTGGCGAACTCGAAGTCACGCTCGTCGTGCGCCGGCACCGCCATGATCGCACCGGTCCCGTAGCTGATCAGCACGTAGTCGCTGATCCAGATCGGGATCTTCGCCTCGTTGACCGGATTGACCGCATAGGCGCCGGTGAAGACGCCGGTCTTGTCCTTGGCCAGGTCGGTCCGGTCGAGATCGCTCTTGCGGGCGGCCGCTTCACAGTAGGCCTCAACCGCCTGCTTCTGCGCCTCCGTAACGATGGTCCCCACCAGCGGGTGTTCCGGCGCCATGACCATATAGGTGGCGCCGAAGAGCGTATCCGGGCGGGTCGTGAAGACCCAGATGTTGTCCTCGCATCCGTCGATCCGGAAGCAGACCTCGGCCCCGACGCTGCGGCCGATCCAGTCGATCTGGAGCTTCTTGATCGACTCGGACCAATCGACCTCTTTCAGATCGTCGAGCAGCCGTTCGGCGTACTTGGTGATGCGCAGCATCCACTGCCGCATCGGCTTGCGAATCACCGGGTGGCCCCCCCGCTCGCTGACGCCGCCGACCACCTCCTCGTTGGCCAGCACCGTCCCCAGCGCCGGGCACCAGTTCACGGGAACGCTCGACTGGTACGCCAGTCGACGGTCGTCGATATAGCGGCGTCTCTCCTGGTCGCCGAGCCCGTCGGGAATCGGCAATTCCTCAATCGGTCGAGCCTTCTGAAGGCCCTCGTCAAAATAGCTGTTGAACAGCTTCAGAACGATCCACTGGGTCCACTGGTAGTACTCCGGATCGGTCGTGGCGATCTCGCGGTCCCAGTCATAGCTGAAGCCCAGCGCCTTGGTCTGCCGCTTCATATTGGCGATGTTCTTGTTGGTCGTCTCCTCCGGGTGGGTTCCCGTAGCGATCGCGTGCTGCTCGGCGGGCAAGCCGAAGGCATCCCAGCCGAACGGGTGCAGGACGTTGAAGCCCTTCATCCGCTTGTAGCGGGCGACGATGTCCGTCGCGGTGTAGCCTTCCGGATGGCCGACGTGCAGACCCTGGCCGCTCGGATAGGGGAACATGTCCAGAACGTAGTACTTCGGCTTCGACGCATCACAATCGGTCGCCCTGAAGCACTTGTGCTCTTGCCAATACGCCTGCCACTTGCGTTCGATTTGCCCGAAATCGTACGTGCCTTCCGTCATACCCATCGATCCAACAACCTTTCTCAGACCTCGGCTGCCCCGCATTCCGGAGCCACCGTGCGCGAAACGATCCCCGACCCTCTCAGAGATCACTCACGCCCGTCGTGGCCGTACCGGCCCTCTGCCCGGTGACCGGAGGAGGTACTATACCGCATCTGTGGTCGGCTTTGAAGGGAAACTTCCGGAGCGGGCGCAGAGATTCACCGCCACGTCAGATGACGTCCGATTTCGAGCACTCTTCTGAGGCCATCGCCCCGCCGAACGGAGCGGGCCGGCGGACCTTATTCGTCAGCAGATAGCGGCATGACGATCGCGAACGGCTCGTCGCTGGTGTCGTAAACGGCCAACTGCGTGGCGCTCGAGACGCGGATCAGGCACTGCTCGGAATCCACCGGCGGGACCGTCCACTCGTAGAGGCCGCTGTTGCCGACGTTGGCCGGGAAGACCGCCATCCAACTGGCGCCCCCATCGAACGAGAACTCGATCAGGACTTGCTCGATGGCCTCGTCGCTTTCCCACTGAATCGGCGTCACCGTGCCCGCGACCAGGAACTCGCCACCGTTGGGATCCGTCAGCGAAATCGACGCGGCAATCGGCTCGACCACACGCAGGTCCACCAGGTCCTGTGAACCCCATCGATTCGCCGAGCCGAACGTGCTGAAATCGGAGCCGTCGTCGTAGTCGTTGGAGTATGGCGTGATGGTGTCGTCCGGGTCGGTTTCGAGCCGGAACACCTCCGTGCTGCTGATCCCGCTGACCGGACTGATCCCCTCTCCGGCCGGGCCGAACACGATGGCCCCCGCGGCGTCGCGAATGCGCAATTGCCAGTTGTTGCTGCTGACCGGAAACGACGACGCCTCGATGTACAACCCATCGGCGTCGTTGTTGGCCTGGACGTTGATCCACCAGTCGCCGGCCGCCGGATTGTAGCTGATGTCGCTCGGCACGTCCTCGGCCACCGTAATGATGGTCCCGCTGCGCAGGTCCGACCAGATCGCGTGATCGGTCAGAGTCAGCGTCTCATCCAGCGCGCCGCCTTCGAAGATATCGAAGTGCCAGCCACGCATGTCCAGATGGTCGGTGATCACCACAAGCTCGAACCAGTCGCCGCCGTTGCCCTGGACGCGTCCGAAGTAGCTGTCCGAAGCCCGGCCGCCGTCCTCATCGACGGCCGAATCGCCCCCGTTGAGAAACTCGCTGCCGCCGACCGCATTGTACTCGTTGAGAATGACGTCCGCGCCCCAGGCAGTTGCCGACATCAGGACCAGCGCGATCGCGACTACCATCATTCTGCACGTACTCATGACTCCACCCTTTCCTTGTTCTAGACTCGAAACTCACTACGGGCCGTGTCGCCCCGCGCCACCGCCGTTACAATGTCGATTCCTGGTCAGTCGCTTGTTCGGCTGACGTACTCAGTTGCTTGTGGCTCCTTCGATCCGCGCTACGGAAACGGCTCCGGCCTGGAGTTCCCACATGCCGTCCGGACGTACCTCCAATACCTCCGTATCCCGGTAGAAGTTCAGCGTGGCGTTTGCATAGTCCGTCAGCGCATCGGCGGCTTCGTTCCTGGCATCATACAGATGCTCCAGAGCCGTGAGCACTCGTCGGCTACTCACGCGAGCATAGGAAAGCAATTCGAGCGTGCTCTCCACGCGCTGCTCCGCCAGACGCACCCCTTCAGACAGGACCTGATACCGCTGCGCCGCTTCCTGCAGCTTGCGATGGGCTTCACGAACCTCCATGCGGATGGTATCGGCCGTCAGGTCGTATTCCCGCAGTCGCTGATTCAGCGTGACCAGGGCCCTGGCATACGAATCCTGCTCCGCCACACGGTCCAGGGGCAGGTCGAGGGTCGCGCCTGCCGCCACATTCCGCTCACCGTCCGTGCGCGTCTCGGCGCGGGCGAAGATGTTCAGGCCGGGACGCAGAGCGTCCTTGGCAACATAGACCGCCCGCTGGGCATCGATCACCGCATCGGCGCTGTTGGTCAGATCGAGACGCCGAACCAGGGCTGTCTCCACAGCTTCCTTCAAAGAGATGTCGGGGTACGGAATCCCCTGGGTCTTCCAGCTCTCGAAGATCTGCACGTCCAGATCAAATTCCATGGTGGGCGGCACCCCCATCGTGATCTTCAGGAGGTCGAGCCACCGCTCGTATTCCTTCTGCGCCAGAATCTGGGCATCTCGCGCCCGCAGGATTTCCTGACGGACCTGAGCGAGCTCTTCGTTCGACAGGCGACCGGCGACGACCAACGGCTCTACGCGCGTCTCCAACACCTCAAGAGCCTCCACATGGCGCGCCGCGTTCTGTGCCATCACCCGCAGCTCCAATGCTTCGTGGTACAGAGCGACAACGGAGACGATCGTCAGCTTCCGGAAACGGCAGAGAGTGCGGATCTGGTACAGCGCGTTGCGTTCTGACTGGGTCAACGGCTCTCGGACGACGATCGGGTCGCTGCCGCGCAACAACGGCTGAATCACACTGGCGCCGAAGGTGCCCGTCCAGCCGTGCTCTCCCAGGCCGATGAGGATATCCGCCCACCGCGCGCCGACGGTGGTTCCGATGGCTGTCCCCGTGGCCAGGAGGCGGTTGAACCCGAGGTTCGGCTCCACAACCACCCGCTCATTTCTGCCGTCGTTGGAGTACAGAGCCGTGCCGCCTCCAAACAACCGCGTCTCGTAGGAATGACGGATCAGACGCATGTCCAACGTCATCGTGTACAGCAACTCTTTCTGAAGGTGGTAGTCACGATTGCGTGCCAGGGCGATGGTTGCCGCCTGGGGAATCGTGAGAATCCCCGTCTGCACAACCACCTTCTCGATCTGCTCGACCTGGTCGATGTCGATGTCGTTGGCCGAGGGAGCCGCGCCCGTAATCCGGTAATTCGCCTGTGGGCCGAATTCGGGCTCCCATCGGCTGTCGACGAAGCCGTAAACCCTTTCGTCGGCGTCGTGTTTGTAGCTCTTCGGACCGCAACCGATCACGAGAACAAGACATGCGATGCACGGAATGCTCCGTGCCATCCAGTATCGGTTGTGCGATGCGATTGTCACTGCTCCATCCGCCTTTACCCTGTCGACGGCACCCGCCGGCGCCGATCAGACGACTGCACGGGCGCTACAGCCCGCTGATGCCGACGATTTCGCCCGAGACCACCGACAATCCCGGAGGGATGCCGATCAGCACCGGGCGGCCCCACTGGGGGACATTGGGATTGACCCACAGACGCTGCGGCATCAGCTCGATAACCGGGCCGATGCGCAACACTTGTGACTCTGCAATCTGGGCCGGCTCCCGCGCCTTGACCAGCTTCACCGTCATCTGGTCCTTGAGAAGCGGCAACTGACTCTCGCTGACATAGGCGACAATCTCGGTCGGTTCGGTCTCCGCCACGACCAGAATCGGTTCGCCGGCCGGCACCACCTCTCCGGCACGCCGCACCACTTGCTCACCGGGTCTCTGCTGGAGAGCGTCGTTGGCCCGCCCATGAACGGCGATCACCACGCCGTCAATCGGAGACGTGAGCGCCACACTCCGGCGGGATTCCAGCGCCTCCAACTGGGCCAGCAGGCCCTTCATCAGCTCCTCCTGAACCGTGATCTCCTTGCGAATCGCCTCCAAAGCGTGATCGACGGACGGCTCCGGCAGACCTTGCTGGGCAAACCGGTCGCGCCGTTCCTCGGCTTTGCGCAGATCTTCTCTGGCCTGTTGCAGCAGTTGCTCATTTTCCTGCACCTTGCTCTCGAGCGTCTTGTACTGGATCCTCGCCTTGTCTACCTCATAGGGGGCAATCGCCTCCTTGCTCCGCAGGTCCTCGAGGATTTTCACTTCTACGCCCAGGTCATCCAGGGTCCCGCGGTCGAATGCGGTGGTCGCCTGCAACTCCAGAATGCGCAGTCGCATGTTCTCGACGTCGGCGGCGAATCTCCGTTCGTTGTCCGCTCGGTCGATCTTCAGGCCCGCCACGTCGGTTTCCAACTGGTCCTGTGTGGGAATCAGCAGGGACGCCAGACGTTCGGCCTCGGCGGCGGCGACGGCCAGTTGGGCCCGGAGTTCCGCTTCCAACGTCTGCTCGTTGTCCAGCAGCATGTCCACGACCGCCAGCGTCTGACCGGCGTATACGGGCTCGAACAGATTCACGGAAATGCTGCGAATCCGCCCGGTGCTGCTGGTCGCCACCTCGCGAACCTGCCCCTGGGCGATCCCCACAATTTCGAACCGTTCGGACCGCTGATAGAACAGCCAGACCACGGCGCCGACCGCCGTCAGCCAGACGGTCGCCGGCAGCAGGTGCCGCAGCAGATAGCGTTTGCGAATATGGTCGTTTCCGGAGCGTTTCGTCTTCATGTCGCGACTAAACCTCGAGCAGTTGCTCCTGCATGGTCAGACTGATGTTTTCGAGTCCCTCAACGCGCTCGAGTTCCGAGACCAGTTCCTCATTCCGGGCGGCATTGCGAATCATCAACTGATACGCGTAGTCGGCCGGTCCGCCGAAGCCGGAGTCCTGCACGGAGATCAACGTGTAGTTCCCGCAGAAGCGGCGTAGAACCGTCGTGATCGGATGGTTCGGCCCGATCGATCCGCGCAGGCTGAATCGTAGGAATCCGTTGTGCGGCTCATGGGCGCCAAAGTCCGCGAAGTACAGATAAATGATGATCAGGCACAGCACAATTGTCCCGATGATCGCGGTGGCATACCGGTGCGAGCCGGCCGCCATGCCGACCACCAGCGAACAGAAGATGAAGGAAATATCGCGGGTGTCCTTCAGGACGTTGCGAAACCGGATGATCGCCAGCGCACCCATCAGGCCGACCGCCGTGATGATGTTGTTGCCGATCACCGCCATGACCATGGCGACCACGACCGTGATCACGATCAGCGATTGCACGTACGAACGGGAGTAGGACAATCCGCTGTGCGTGGCATAGTAGACCCACGCGATCACCTGACCGAGCACGAACGCCAGCAGCAGACTCAGCAGCACGCTCTGCGGGTTGAACGGACCGCCCATCGGCGTCTCTTCCATCAGTTGCCACAGTCTATCCATGCCACCCGTTCCTCACGACGGGAGCGCAGAATCCCAGCGCGCAGGCCTGCTCGACGGACGTCGCATACTTCGACACCGATCGGGCGTCGAGTTCGAACAGCTCCGCCAGGCGGATCAGCCACGCGGGAAACGTTCCCGTGAACTTGATTTCCAGTATTGCATTCCCTTCGGTCAGGGCATTTCGCTGCCAGCCGGAACCTCCCAGACGAACCAGCGGCGCATCCGTAACTTTGTAGCACAGCTCCCGGTCAAACGTCACTCGCACCCGATTCTCGGAGGTGCTCTCAAACGCCTGCCTCATGTAGCGGATCAGCACGCGCGGCCCGGCGTTGATGGTCATGGTGTAGAGCTGAAACTGGTTCAACGCCGGTTCGTCCGTCGTATACCCGCGCGGCGGCAACTGTCGGCCCGCCAGCAGCGGCTTGACGTCATCATCCATAACCCGGGCCCGGCTTTTCATGATGACCCGATTGATCCGCCTCTTGATCTCGAAAAACCGGGGATACTCCGGCTCATCGGTATAGCTTCGAATCCGAAGCTTGAACCGGTTCTTCTGGCCGGTGAGCGTCTCCCGGCACAACTTCATATCCGGCGAATCGCAATACAGGCTGACAATCGGGTACATCCCGCCGCGTTGGAGCTTGGAGTAGCGGTCGTACTCCAGAAACTGCCGCACGTAGCGTTCGATGGCCGCGGCTTTGGCGTCACTGATAAGGTACTTCAACTCGTAGCGGCACGCCAGCATGCGGTCGCCGCTCTTGTTCGTGTCCTTAGTCGGATGGCCCTTTCCCTTGACCGCCGACTCAGCGACACAGTCGCCTGTCCTGGTTGTCTGGCTTATCGTCATGTGAACGTTACTCATTGCCCTGGTGGGGCTTGTGCGCCTGGAGATTCCCAACCCGTCTTGCCTGAAGCGACGAGCAAGCCCACGTCCCCCCGGCAAGAACACCTCCACCAATACCGCCATGGCCCGGGCCCAATGCGGCTGATCATGCCCGGGTTCTTTTCCTATTTTATCACATTTATCCGGCCAAAGTCAAGGGACTATTCGGACCGCGTTACGGGCGGTCTTCCCCGGTGTCCGGAACGCGCCCAAGGTCAGGCCGATCGGAGCGTCAGGCCGGGCCATCCGCCTGCCGGATACCCATACTACAAGCCGATCTCTCCGGGTGATGGGGGCGCAGCCCGCCAGTTGGCCGGATCGTTGCCGTAGGCAGCCGGGGCGATCCGGTGCAGCGCAAGCCCTTGGCCGTCGGCTCCAGCGGGCCAGAGACTGGCAGAACCGGCACAATCGCCCCAATCCGTCTCGTCGCGATAGCCCACACGATCGATACAGACCCACGTCACCGCTCCATCGTCGGCCACGCCGATCGGCCTGCTGATACACGCTTGTCCTCCCCCGCCGGACAGTGTCCCGGGGCCCCAGGCCAGAATCGGTACATTGGCGACAACCCCGTAGGCGACAGCGAAGCTGACCCGGTCTTTGACGAGCAGTATCTGGCCTCCCGGCTCCAGCGTCAGCGGTTCATCCGCCGGCAGCAGCAATTCAATCGACGGATCGTCGGAACCGTCCGAGAACCGCCAGGGCAGCCCGAGCGCGTCGTCGTAGAGGGTCACAGGGGATTCGCTGACGTTGAGCAGTTGCACGTATTCGGCCTTCAACCGGCTCCCGGGGTTGTACATGATCTGACTGATGACCACCGGACCGACCTTCGGCGAGGCGTTGGCCGCCCCCGGCGTCGCAACGTCAAGGGCGATGAAATCGCAGGAACCGGTGCTCGTGGCGTGCCGGCCGATCGTAACAGCCGTCTGCGAGGCGCCGAACCGCTGCCGCACGCTGTAACCGGTCAGCATCCCGTCGCCGCCCGAATGCAGGTACAGCGTCTCGCCGTCGCGGCTCAGCGCGAACGGCACGTGGCAGCCCGGATCGTCGGCGCGGCCGAACGTCTCGTCTTCCCGCAGCACCAGGTACCCCCCCGAACCGATGACCGTGCCGGGGGCAATCTCGTACTTCATCAGGTTCTGCGACCCGTCGCTGAGGAACCAGCCGCCGACGTCGATCGGCGCATCGGTCGTATTGCGCAGCTCGATCCAGTCCGACTGGCCCGGTCCCGGATATGCGAGAATCTCATTGATGACCACCGCACCCGGCTCGGGCAGGATGCCTGAATCGTCGAACCCCGGCGATCCGCCGGCCCGCGCACTGGGACGCCAGACGCTCTGGCAATCGAGCGAATCGGACCCAGCCGGGTCCTTGGCCGTCAGCGAGAAGCCCTGGCCATCGGTGATGGCGTACCAGTCGTCGCAATAGGTGAAGCTCTGGATGATCGCGCCGGTCGCATCGCGCAACGCGACCCGTTCACCAGCGTTGCTCAGCTTGCCCGAATACGGCCCAACCACCGGCAGATCCGCGCCGTAGGCCGCCGCGAATGCCGCCATGTCCTCGGCCACCAGCAGATACGCCCCCGGCGCCAGTTCGACGCTGGGGAAGGTGAACTGAATCCCGTCGGTGAAGGCGACCCGGCTCAAGTCAATCGTCTGGCTGCCGACGTTGGCCAATTCGACGTACTCGGCGTTCGGATCGGCCGGGTGGTACATCAACTCGCTGATCCGAAGGCTCTCGGCCACCGGACCGACGCCAAAGACCGCCTCGTTCAACGCGCTCCACGAAGCGCCTCGCACCGAACGAGCCGCCACGGGCGTGCTCCGGCTCAGCGTCAATGGGCCGACGTATTCGATCGCCCGGGGCGAGACCCTACCGG
>JAAYBA010000423.1 GCA_012719085.1 Planctomycetota bacterium | reverse complement strand
GTGGGGCGAGCATGAGATCACCGACTTCTCCGTCGAGCGTCGCACCATCCGCTTTCGGCGAAAGAGCAAGATCCAGGACCGCCAGTGGGAATCGACATTCGAGGGGACCCTTCAGGGTGACGGCCTGACCGGCACGGTCAAGTCCGAGATGGGCGACGTCGAGGTCAAGGGCGTCCGGCTGGGCGCGGCGGCGATCGGCACGTGGAACCTCGACGTCACAGGCGAATGGGGTACGGTCAAGCAGCGGCTGCTCGTCCATCCCGATATGACCGGCCTGTACGGAACGATCCCCGTCAAGAAGATCGAGCTGGAGGACGGCAAGCTCACGTTCGGTCTGGTCGTGCCGTTCGGCGACGACGAGTTCACGATGGACTTCGCCGGCAAGATCGACGACACCAAGCTCGCCGGCCAGATGACCACCTCGCGCGGCAGCCAGGAGATCAAGGGTGTCAAGGTCGTCCGCCGGGGCCGACGGCCGGGCAATATGTAACCACGAGCACACATGCGAGCCTGCCGGCGTCAGCGCCGGCAGGCCGTTCTTCCTGCCACCGACCGCTCGACGGGTGCCTTCCTCCCCCTGCCGCCCGAGCGGAGTCTGCGCGACCGAACCACCTGGGCCACCCGCACCATTCGGATCGCCACGCCGAACCAGAAATACTGGCGACGATGGACAAAACCACTTGGCAGGACCGGACGCACCGTGCTATAGTGCGACACTTGTTAGCCATGACTTGTTGCCGAGTTTTCCTTCTTTGGTCGCATGAACCATGATTCTGACACAAATACTGCAACCGGATTCGGTCAGGGTTCCGCTGAAGGGCAAAGACAAGAACGCCGTCATCAGCGAACTGGTGAACCTCCTCGATGAAAACGGGCTGCTCCTGAACAAGAACGTCGCGATGGAAGCGGTCTTCACCCGCGAGAAGACCCGCAGCACGGGGATCGGGTCGGGGATCGGCATCCCGCACGGCAAATGCAACGCCGTGAAAGACCTGGTTATGGCGCTGGGCGTCTCGCGCGAGCCGATCGAATTTCAGAGCGTCGACGGCAAGCCCGTCTCGATCGTGATCCTGCTGATCAGCCCGCTCGACCAGACCGGCCCGCACATCCAGGCCCTGGCGCGGATCAGTCGGCTGATGCTCGACGCCGCGTTCAAGAGCGCGCTGGAGCAGGCCCCCTCGGCCGAGGTCGCCTACAAGCTGCTCAGCGAGCGGGAGAACGAGTGAGATCTACGAGTGACGATTTCCGATCTGCAAATTGACCGCCGGTGAATCGCCCGGCCCAATCGCAGCGGCGCAGTCGAGACTCATCGATCCGTTATCCCTTTTCCCACAGGATCAGGCCGAGATCGTAGGGGTTGACCTGATCGGGATGGTTGGGCAGCACCCGAACGGCGACGCCGTGCTGGCCTGTCGTCGTGCAGGCCATCGAGCCGGCGAACCAATGCTCTCCATCGTCGCCGGCCCTCTGCTGGTGCCTCATGGGCACGGGCGAGCCCTCCTGAATGTTGCCCCAGGAGTCGGTCGGGCCGGAATACAACTCGACGCAGACGTCCTCCGGCCGGACGTGGCCCAGCTTGACCAGGGCGCGGACGTTCAGTTCCGTGCCGACTTTCAGTTGCGGCTGACGTGGGTTCACCTGCTCGTCCGACGGGCCGTCGTTGACGTGGACCGTCACGTCCTTGACGGCAAACTGCGACCAGGCCTGGCGAATCTCCGATTTCCAGCGGCTGAAGGCCTTGGCTCGCGTCATCGCCTCGGCCGCCAGGTAGCGATAGCGCGCCGCTGCCGGGTTGTAGAACCGGCGCACGTATTCGGCCACCATGCGATGCGTGTTGAAGCGCGGCGCGACCCACTTGATCGTCGCTTTCATCTTCCCGATCCAGGCGCGCGGCAGATTGTCGGCGGTGCGGGTGTAGAACAGCGGCACCACCTCGTTTTCGAGGGTGCTGTAGATTGCCTGGGCCTCGACCACGTCCTGATAGTCCTGGTTCTGGTAGTCCTGCCCGTCGCCGATGACCCAGCCACCATCGGGGATATAGCCTTCAGGCCACCAGCCGTCCAGCGTACTCATGTTCAGCACGCCGTTGACGGCCGCCTTCATCCCGCTGGTGCCGCTGGCCTCCATCGGGCGACGCGGGTTGTTCAGCCAGACGTCGACGCCACGGACGAGGAATCGCGCCACGTCCATGTCGTAGTCTTCCAGGAAGACGATGCGTCGGCGCACGGTCTCCTCCGAAGCGAAATGAATGATATGGCGAATGATCTCCTTGCCGCCGGTGTCCTTGGGATGGGCCTTGCCGGCGAAGATGAACTGGACCGGGCGGTCCGGATCGTTCAACAGACGGGCTAACCGCTTGGCGTCTTTGAGCAACAGATCGCCCCGCTTGTACGAGGCGAATCGCCGGGCGAAGCCGATCGTCAGGATCTTCGGATCGAGGACCTCCTCGGCCTGCCGCAACTCACCGTGGCAGCGCCCGCGACGCTGCATCTGCGCCATCAGACGCTTGCGGGCGAACACAATCAGGCGATCCTTGCACCGCTGGTGCGCGCTCCAGAGCTCCTCGTCGGGGATCTGGTCCGTCTGGTCCCACACCGACTTGTCGAAAACGCTCTCGGACCAGGAGGGGCCCAGATACCGCTGGTAGAGACTGCCGATCTCCTCCGACAGCCACGTCTTGAG
>JAAYBA010000054.1 GCA_012719085.1 Planctomycetota bacterium | reverse complement strand
GTGGTGGTCACGGCCGGCACGGGCCTCTACGCCGGGTACCTCATGCTTACGACAGCACGAAGCTGGCTGATGGTGTTCCCCGCGTGGAACATCCTGAACTCCGTGGTTCCCCTGCTGCTGTTTCGCGCCGGTCTGCTCGATACGGAGGTGATCGTCGACACCGCCGCCCGCTTCTGGCAGGTGATCGTCACCCTGGTCGTGACAGCGGCGCTGCTGATGGTGTGCCTGTATATCTTCGAGCTGCACTGGGCCGTCACCTACTCGATCTGTGTCGGATACACAACGAGCTTGAATCACGCGGTCACGGATCTATTCGGAGGGGACGAGGTCGCAGCAGAAGTGGAGCGGGATTGAGAAGAACAGGGGTCGGAGTTCAGGGGCCCGCGAACGGACCTCCTGAACCCTGACCCCTGGGACTCGATCTCCGTCAGGACCCGCTGGGGACGATAAAGATCTCGACGCGGCGGTTCTGAGCGTTGCCCTTGTTGCCAGCCGCATTCGGCGCGATGGGCCGAAACTCACCGAAGCCGCGCGTGCTCATCCGCTTCGAATCGAGGCCACAACCTTCGAGCACGACGACGACGGCAATCGCACGATGGGATGAAAGGTGGCGATTGGTCGGGTGGGCGACCTTGGTTTCCGGCCGACGGATCGGAATGTCATCGGTGTGCCCGGCGACGATGATGTCGAACTGCTTGGCCTCGCTCGTGTTGAGGATGCCGCACAGCGTCCGGACGGTCTCGGCCGCCGCGGTGGTCACTCTGTCGCTACCCAGCTCGAAGAGCAGGTCGCTCTTGAACTTCACCAAGCCACGATCGGGATCGTACTCGACCATATCGTTCTGGGCCGCGAAATCTTCCAACGCCGTATTGAGTTCGACCGGAAGCACCGAAACGCCCATCAGCCGATCCTGCATGCTCTTGATCAGCTCCTCTTTTCTGGCCAGGTCCTCTTCTAGCGCCGCGATCTTCTGGCGAAGCGCATCGACCTCGACGCCGCCCGACTCCTCGCAGGCAGCCAACCGCCGCCGGAGCTGATCGAGCTCCAAACGGTTGGCCTGCAACTCGCTCTCCAGCTCGGCGATCCGCTTGCGCTGGGTGTCATTCTGGAGTCTCAGGTCGCTCGTTCCCGCACAGCCCCCAACGAACGCCATGCCCATCGAGAAAACCAGCACAACGAAAATGCTCGAAAGCTTCAAACTCCGCATTGCCCAATCCTTTCCATTATCAAGAATCCCTAACGTGTTATCCCCTGAAAGCAGATGTGGGTCGTTCAGGACCTCGCGTGGTGCGGCAGATGGGTCCATCCCTGGCCACAGCGGTGGTAAATAGAATGGATTTCGGGCATCTCGTCAAGGGTAAAGTGGAGAATGCAAACCCCCTGTCGCCACCGCGAGACGGCACGGGAGGGCCAGCGACCGATTTCTTATCGGATCGCAAGAAAACCGCCAGAAAAAGCGTAACACGTCCCCCCCTGCCAGGGACAAAACGATGCGAGTCTTGTCGTGATTCGCCTATGGCGGATCACGATCGGGACTGGGTTTGCGACACAGGAGCCGGCCAAAGACTTGAAATCAGCCCGGAATGGCCCTATAATAGTATGATTGACAGCCCGCCGGCGGCGGGGCGGACGGAAGCCCGCCTC
>JAAYBA010000422.1 GCA_012719085.1 Planctomycetota bacterium | reverse complement strand
TTCCTTCAGGCGGGCCGATCCGGCTTGAACTTGCGGAGTTGATATGACGCGTCGAAAGAGCACGCCGACATTCGAGGGCAAGCAGGCACAGATCAAGAGCTTCGTCAAATCGGAGTGGCCGCTGTTCTTCTATCCGGCCCTCGTGGTGGCCGCCATCGTTCTGCTGCAGATGGTCGATCGATCCATCCGGGAGGACCTGACCGTTGTGCAGGAGCAGCAGTCGCCACATGCAGCGGAAACAACACCTGCCATCGAGCAGAACCATCGGCAGGTGTCTGAGACGGCGATTGAGGGCTTCGAGTCGGCATTGCCCGGCGATGCCATTTCGCCGGTATCCGGCGAGGTGACGGCACCGGACGGCGATCCGCAGACGGATCGGCTCCGGATGATCGAGGCCCTCCGCCAGCGAGCCGCGTCGGCAACGGGCGACAGCCTTGCCTTGGGCGGCGAGGCTCAGGAACCGCAAGGAGTCAACGGCCTCCTGACGGGCCTGCGTGAGGCGGTCCGAACCCAGGACCACTCTCGAATCAAACAGGCGATGAACGATCTGGTCGCGCTCGGGGATGAGGCCGTTGGACCGCTTGTCGATCTGGTCGCCAGTGGAACGGACGAGACCGCTCTGTGGGCCGCCGAGGCATTGGCCCGAATCGGCACGCCGACGGCCACCGCTGCCCTTCTCGACACACTGTCGCAGATGAAGGACGGCCCCTACAAAGAGCAGATCGCCAAGACCGCGTCCAACATCACCAACCACGACAGTTGGCCGCTGTTGCTGGATACTCTCCAAGACGCGAAGGACGCGACGGTTCAGCGCGCCGCCGCTACCTCCCTGTCGAAGATGGCGGACACCCCCGTCCTGGACGAGATCATTGCGCGTTACGATGCCGCCCTGACCGAAGAGGATGCAGCCCGTCTGGCGCAGTTGGTGAGCCATATCAGTTCGCCCAGCGCCAACGCCTCTCTGCGCACTCTGGCCGACAGCGTCTCCTCCGCTGCATCGGATCGCCTGCAGCAAGCGGCCATCGACGCGCTGGCCAACGTCGCCGATGCCCAATCCGTCAGCTTTCTGCTGAACAAACTCGAAGCGGCAGCGCCGGGCGACGGCAGCAGTCTTTTTAACACCATCACGAGCATCAGTTCGCCGCAAGCCCACTCCGCACTCATGTACGCCGCGGCCGGAAGCAAAGATGTCTCCGCAGAACAGGGAAGAACCGCTGCCATCTATGCCCTGGAGAACTACCCCAGCGTCGAGACATGCGTCTTGCTCGAACAGATCATCGCCAGAGAAGACAACGCCGCCGTCATCACGGCGGCCTTGAGGACGCTGGAGAACATCCAGAAGGCCGTGCCATCAGCCGTTGAGAAGGCCACCTCGAAGGCGGACGCGGGCACGCTGCTCTCCGTGGACCCGCTCCAGAAGTAGACACCCGATCGGTGCGGAGCAGGACCGTTGGGCTCACTGCCGGCGGAAGGCGGCAGCGTGCGGCGATCATCCTGTGCCATTTGCCTTCTCGACCCCGATATGCTATAATACTGCCGCTGAATGGGCCTTTCGGGCCGGCGAGATGCGGCGGATCGGCCTGCGATGCATCTTGTCCAGAGTCGGTAGGAGAGCAGGGCATATGGTGGTTTCCTCACGAGCACCGTTGGTGTTTCTCGCTTCTGTGGTTCTTCTCTGGAGTCTCGCACCGGCTTGGGGCGGCTCTGGCGACCCGGCAGAAGCGACGCTGGTCATCAGTGAGTTCGTCGCATCCAACAGCCGAGGTCTTCGCGATCAGACCGGTCAGTATCCGGACTGGATCGAGATCCAGAACATGTCCAGCCAGACCGTGAACCTCGACGGCTGGTGCCTCAC
>JAAYBA010000421.1 GCA_012719085.1 Planctomycetota bacterium | reverse complement strand
CGGCCGGTGCTGACGGTGCTGGCCTTCTTCTATCTGGTCTCGGCGGTCGGCTGTGCCTATGCCTGGAATTGGCATTCGCTGTTGTTCTTCCGTTGGATCGGCGGCATCGCCGTTGGCGGAGCTTCCGTGGTCTCGCCGGTATATATCACGGAGATTGCCCCGGCGCGCCGGCGGGGTCTGCTGGTGGCGGTCAGCCAGTTGAACATCGTCGTGGGCATCCTGATGGCGTACTTATCGAATTATCTGGTGGCCTATGTGCTGGGGCCCGAGCACCCGGCGGTGTGGCGATGGATGTTTGGCGTGGAGGCCGTCCCGGCGGCGGTCTTCCTTGTGGCCTCGATCCTGATTCCAGAGAGCCCCCGCTGGCTGATGAAGAAGGGAAACCGTGCGGCGGCCGAGGAGGTCCTGACGAGGTTCGGCCACGAAGCCCCTCAGCGAGAGGTCGATGAAATCGAGCAGTCGCTCACTTCTGAAAGGATCGGTGGCCATCAAAGCCTTCTCCATCGCAAGTATCTCAAGCCCCTGTTGCTGGCCGGCATGATCGCGGCGTTCAATCAGTTGGACGGTATCAACGCGGTCATTTACTACACAGCCGATATTTTCCGTATGGCCGGAGCCGACAAGGCAGGGGCTTTGATGCAGTCGGTCATCATCGGCCTGACGAATCTCGTCATGACCGTACTTGCGATGGTGTTGATCGATCGGGTGGGCCGCAAGGCGCTCCTGTTGGCCGGGTCCGTGACCTTCATCCTGTCCCATGGATTGGCTGCCTGGGTCTTCCACACCCACGCGCAGGGCTGGATTGTCATCGTGGCGATGATGGGGATCGTAGGCTCGCACGCCTACTCGCAGGGCGCCGTTGTGTGGGTGTGCATCAACGAGCTGCTCCCCAACGCGATTCGCGCCTCGGGATCGGCGGCGGCCTGTTTTCTGATCTGGCTGCTCTGTATCGGCGTGAGCTGGGCCTTCCCGGTGGTGGCACGCAACTCGGGTGCCCCGGCGTTTGCCTTCTTCGCCGTTATGATGCTCGTGCAATTCGTCCTGGTGCTGAAGTACCTGCCTGAGACCAAGGGGATCTCATTGGAGCAGTTGCAGAAGCGCCTGGGGGTGGGCGAGTAGCGCCGGCGGCCGGATCGATCAGTAGAGCGTGAAGTTGGGCTCGGTTCCCAGACCGATGTGTTCCGCCGGTTTGGCGCCGTTCTGGTTTTCGAAGACGTAGAGGGCGTCCGTCGTAACGAGCGCAACATCAGGCACACCGTCGCCCGTGAAATCGCCGACCAGCATGCTGCGTTCGCCCTTGTCCGCCTTTGGGGCCGTGAGCGTCGCGATGCGTCGGCCCGCGTGGTTGTAGACCGCGCCGCTCTGGGCGTTGACGATCTCATCGAGCCCATCGCCGGTCCAGTCGAGCAGATGATGATGGCGGGCGTAGTCGGCATTGATGCGACCGAGCAGGACACCGTTCTCATCCATCAGCCGCAGGGGCGCCTTGCCAAATGGCTGGTGATCGATATCCACGAGAATCTGGCGACCCGGGTGCTCCGCAATGACGCGGCCGATATCGACGGACTCGAAATGGCTACCCACCTGCTCCCAGATCACCTTTCCATTGCCGTCGATCATAGCGATGCCGTTGGCGCCGCACAGGGTAAGGACCAGGCGAACGTCCTGGAGCCTGTCGGCCCGCCGAAACAGGCGAATGCAGTCGAGGTGGCCGCGGTTCTCGTCGACCTTGGCCGAACGGAACCGCCATCGCAGTGAACCATCGGCGTTGAGCATGGCATAGCCGGCGGCGATCTCGTCGGTGCCGTCGCCGTCCAAGTCGATGGGGCGTGGCTGATGGGCGGTTCGAGCATCGCCCGGATCGCGGACCTGCCAAAGCAACTCGCCGAGGCGATCGTATGCGTAGATGTCGTGATAGCGATCCTTGACGAGGACATCGGTGGGGCGGCCCCGCCCAGCCAAATCGGCGAAGACGATGCAGTCTGTGGCGTCCTCGGCGATCGGGATGCGGCGTTGCTCCGTGCCGGTGCGGCCGTCCAATTCCACGATCGCCCTCTTGGTGGCGAGAACGACTTCGGGGCGGCCGTCGCCGTCCCAGTCGTGGATCTGGCAGGCGACGTCGTGGTGCCACTCCTTGCGGCCGATGTCGGGATCGCCCCATCGCCACAGCACACTGCCGTCCAGCCTGTGGGCCACGGCGGTCGAGGTGTAGTGAACATCGCCGACGTTGTGGTTTTCGCAGGAGACGAAATCGACCTGGCCGTCTCCATCGAGATCGGCCGCGACAACCCATTGGCCGCCGTAGTCGGGATCGAGGCAGATGGTCTTCCAGGGCCGAATGGCGAGGACATCTGCCGGGGCCGGGCCCGTGTCGTTGGTATCGAAGAACAGGGGTTGGGCACCTGCTCCCGCCGAAACGAGACCGAGGATCACCGCCGCCAGGTGCCTATTCGATATCCATGCCATAGATCGTCTCCGGATCGCCTTCACTGCCCGTTCGCGTGCGTCAAAGCCAAGGGTGAGTGTACCAGAGAGGCATGGAGCCAGCAATCGTGTGTATTCCATGGTCTTTCCGGTGGTCCTGACAGCGCCTGGTCTCTATCCCGGTGTCCTGTTCCCTTTTCGGCCGGAACGGTTTGTCGCGATGCGCAGGATATGTTGCGATTCGGCGGTGTGTTCTGGTATGATACAAGGCATGGTGTGTCGAGGGTTTGTGGGTGAAAACACATGGGGGATCCCGGTTTGCAGTGCAGGAGGATTTGGCCATGACCACCGCGAGAAGATCACTGACCGTGTATGCCGTGTTCGCTGTCGTGGGTTTATTGTGCCTGTCCCACAGCAGTGCCCAGGTCGATCCCGACACCATTGTCGGAGTCTGGCTCTTCAACGAAGGTTCGGGCAGCATCGCCAAGGACAACTCCGGGCACGGTTACGACGCCGATCTGAAGGCGAATCCTGCATGGGTAGGGGGGCGGTATGGCTCGGCTCTGGAGTTCAACGGCGCCAGCTATCTGGAGATCCGCCAGTCCAGTGAGAGTCTTGCGTTTGGCGGTGCAGCGCCGTTCAGTATCACGGCCTGGGTCAGGAACCAGGGCGGCGGCACCATTATGAGCAAGTTCAACGCGGGCGTGGTCGGCGCCTATATCCTCTCTATCGGTGGCGGCGGCACCGTCACATTTCACCGGGAAGTCGCACCCTGGTTCTTTTCCGGCAGTCTGACTCTGCCCGCCAATGAGTTCGGGCACGTCGCGGTGACCTACGACGGCGCGGTCATGAGGATCTATGTGAATGGGGTTCCCGACGCCGAACAGGAGCGTGGGCCTCAGAATACGGATACCGCTACGCCGGTTCTCATCGGCGCGCAGTTGACCGACGGTGCGCCCAGCGGGTTCTTCTATGGCGTGCTCGACGAGGTCGCGTTGTTTGACGTCGCTCTGACGGCCGAGGAGATCGGCGGTGTCATGAGGGGGCTCACTTCATCGAAAGCCAAGTCACCGATTCCGGCCGATGGCGCCGTCGATATAGCGCGTGACACGAGCCTGAGCTGGACTGCGCCGGATACGGCGGTGACACACGACGTGTACTTCGGCACGAATCGGGACGATGTCAATGCGGCAACCGCAGCGGCCCCAGGGGGGGGCTGGTGAGCAAGAGCCAGGTGGAGACGACGTATACGCCTCAGGATGCTCTGACGTACGGGACGACCTATTTCTGGCGGGTCGACGAAGTCAACGGCGCTCCGGACTACACGATATTCAAAGGGAACGTCTGGAGTTTCACCACCGAACCATTTGTCTATCCGATCCAGAACATCGTGACCACGAGCAATGTGGTCTCGAGCGAGGGACAGGGGCCCGAGAACACGGTCAACGGATCCGGGTTGAATGCCGACGATGAGCACTCGATCGAGAGCACGGATATGTGGTTGGTCGGCCCCACGACCGAGTCGGTGTACATCCAGTATGAGTTCGACGGCGTCTACAAGCTGCATGAGATGATCGTGTGGAACTACAACGTGCAATTCGAGCCGATTCTTGGGTTCGGACTCCGAGACGTTACGATCGAGCATTCCGAGAACGGCACGGACTGGACGGTTCTGGGCGACGTGTCGTTTGCCCAAGCCACGGCCCGGCCCGACTATGCGGCCAATACGACCGTCGATCTCGGAGGTATGGTCGCCAGGTTCATCAAGATCACCGTCAACAGTGGGTATGGTCAGATGGAGCAGTTCGGTCTCAGTGAGGTCCGTTTCCTGTTCATCCCGACGCGGGCCCGGGGGCCCGAGCCGATGAATGGAGCTTCGGGTGTGGCCGTAGACGCGACACTCCATTGGCGGGCCGGGCGTGAGGCAGCTGCGCACGAGGTCTACCTCAGCGCCGACGAAGCGGCGGTGGCCGATGGCACGGCTCTGGCCGGGACCGTCGGAAACGCGAGCTATACGCCGACCGACCTCCATCTGGGGACCACCTACTTCTGGAAGGTCACCGAAGTTAACGAAGCCGAGCCTGTCGGCGCGTGGCCCGGCGAGGTCTGGAGCTTTACGACGCAAGAGTTCCTGGTCGTAGACGATTTTGAAGCGTATACGGACGATGAGGGCAGCCGCATCTACGAGATGTGGATCGACGGCTGGGAGAACCAGACAGGCTCGACGGTCGGGCATCTCGAAGCCCCATTTGCCGAGAAGTTCAT
>JAAYBA010000420.1 GCA_012719085.1 Planctomycetota bacterium | reverse complement strand
TTTCCCGGCGTCGGCGAGGTCGAGGAGGACGGTGCGACGTTTGCGGAGAACGCCCGCAAGAAGGCGACCGAGTACGCCGGTGCGACGGGGCTCTGGACGCTGGCGGACGATTCAGGGCTGGTGGTCGATGCGCTCGGCGGTGCCCCAGGCGTGCAGTCGGCGCGGTTCTCGGGCGATCTGCCGGTGGGGACCGACCGCCGGGAGATCGACCGGCGGAATATCGCCAAGCTCCTGAGGCTGCTGGAAGGGGTCCCGCCCGAGAAGCGCACGGCGCGGTTCATGTGCCACCTGTGCCTGGCCAGTCCCGAGCGGGTGCTCGTCGAGACACAAGGCACGGTCGAAGGGGTGATCGTCGATGTGCCGGCGGGGGACAACGGCTTTGGCTACGACCCGGTCTTCTTCGTCGGGGCCCTCGGCAAGACGGTGGCCCAACTGCCCGACGACGAGAAGAACGCCATTAGCCATCGCGGCAACGCCATCCGCAGGTTCATCCCCTTGTTGAACCGGCTTCTTGCGGGGCCTTGACCTTCTTCTGAGAAAAGGGCAGACTGGTGGACACCGAGGTGCAGTGCGATGCACGCGGATCATCCGGACTTCTGGACGAGGAGACAAACATGGTACGGCAGGCTACAGGCAGATCGGGCGAGTCGATTTCGCGGCGGAGATTCATGCAGGGTTCGGCCCTCTCGGCGGCCGCGATGGGGCTGGGCGGCGGGCGGCTCTTTGCCGCCGGGTCCGATACGATCCGCGTGGGCCTGATCGGCTGCGGCAGCCGGGGCATGGGGGCGGTTCGCAACTGCGCGGATTCGGCGCCCAATGTGGAGATCGTGGCCCTCGGCGATCTGTTCCAGGACCGCGTCGCCACGTGCCTCAAGACGATCAAGACCAACGGCGAGAAGGACTGGAGTTCGTCGGCGCCCTGGACGCACGCCGACAAGGTGAAGGTCACGCCGGAGACGTGCTTCACGGGCTTCGAGGCCTATAAGAAGGTCATCAACAGCGGTGTGGACCTCGTCATCCTCGCCACGTCGCCGCATTTTCGCCCGATGCACCTCAAGGCGGCCATCGAAGCGGGCAAGCACGTGTTCATGGAAAAACCCGTCGCTGTGGATCCCGTGGGCATCCGTTCGGTTCTCGCGTCGTCCGAACTGGCCAGGCAGAAGGGGCTGGCCATCGGCGCCGGCACGCAGCGCCGCCACGACCCGAAGTACGTCGAAGTGATGAAGCGTGTCCACAACGGCGAGATCGGCGAACTCGTTGCGGGCCAGTGCTACTGGGTCCAGGGCTGGGTCCGCCAGTGGGGGTTCTACACCGAGCGGAAGCCGCAGTGGACCGACATGGAGACCCAGTGCCGCAACTGGTACTACTACACGTGGCTCTCCGGCGACCACATCGTCGAGCAGCACGTCCACAACCTCGACGTGATCAACTGGGCGATGGGAACGCATCCGGTGATGGCGATGGGCATGGGCGGCCGCGAGGTGCGCGTCGAGCCGGAGTTCGGCAACATCTACGACCACTTCGCCGTCGAGTACGAGTATCCCAATGGCGCCCGCATCCTGAGCATGGCCCGTCAGATCGCCGGGTGCACCGACCGCATCGGCGAGCGCATCGTCGGCGCCAAAGGCATCGCGACCGAAGGGACGATCGAGGGGGCCAGGGCCTACAAATACCAGGGTCCCACCCCGAACCCGTACGAGCAGGAGCACGCCGACCTGATCCGGAGCATCCGCAGTGGCCGGCCTCTGAACGAGGGCAAGGCGGTGGCCGAGAGCACGATGACCGCGATCCTCGGCCGGATGAGCGCGTACACCGGCCGGGCCATGAAGTGGGATTGGGCGATCAAGAGTTCCCAGCTCGACCTGACCCCGCCGAGGTACGAACTCGGCGACCTGCCGGTCGCCCCGGTCGCCATCCCCGGCGTGACGCCATTGGTCTGAAGCCGGCAGGATGGGCTTGAGCCCATGCGGGCTGTCCTGGCAGGGTATCTGCCTGATGCAGACGATGACGAAGGCTGATAAGCCCCGCCGCCACCGTCACGTGCCACGACAGGGGTGTGTGTTGGCACACGTGGCACGCCATCGTGATCGCAAGTGGGGCCGGGCGATGTTTCTCGACACGGCGGTTGACGCGGGATCGGCAAATCGGTACACTACCTCTTTTGGCGGGTGATACGAACGTTTCTCTCGAACTGAAATTATCAAC
>JAAYBA010000419.1 GCA_012719085.1 Planctomycetota bacterium | reverse complement strand
GGCTGAGGGCTGCGTAGGTGACGATGAGCGTCACGATGATCGTCCGGTTGGCCGTTTTCGTCCAGAACAGATACAGGCCGCCGATCGTGATCAGCAGCGCGCTGGTGACCCCCATCGTGCCGCTGATTCGCCCCAGGGCCAAGGCCCTGAAAAGAGCGCTTCGCCTCAGTTCAACCGTCGTCCCGTCGGCAACGTCGAACGGAATCTCGGAGGTCGCGGACGAATCCGAACTCAACAGGATCTTCCCGGCCTTGAGATTGGCCAAGGGTGTTGCCCCTGTGATGGCATCGGGGCTGGACGCGGTGGTCCAGAGGTTCAGGGCCCCCGCGATGCCATCGGCGGGCGGGGCCCAGGCGGCGGTCAGGGCCACGGGGAAGCAAACGTAGACGAAGCATCGCCCGGCCAGGGCCGGATTGAAGATGTTGCGCCCGAAACCGCCGAAGATCTCCTTGGCAAACATCACGGCGAAGACCACGCCGATCGTCAAAACGTGCCAGGGGACCGTGGGCGGCATGACGAGGGCGAACAGGGTCGTGGTGACAAAGACCGCTTCGGTGACCGGCTCTTTGCGTCGGCGTGCGAAGATCCATTCGACCACAAAGCCGACGACGCCGGCCCAGACGATCAGGAACAGACTCCGCCAGCCAAAGAAATAGACCGCTCCCGCCACGCAGGGCAGCAGAGCCAGCAGGACCCGGCGTATGGCCCGCTGCTTCAACAGAATCGTCTTGGGCTTTGTCTTTTCCGTCATCCCTGACCACGCAGCTCGGATCTCGTGTCTCGTATCTCGTGAAGCGCGCCGAGATACGAGGTAGGGGCGAGGCATGCCTCGCCCCTACGAATCGGTTCATCCATGTTCCCTTCTGTCCTTTCCCGTGTCAAGATGGACGAAAGATTCTGTTGTACGGATACAAATCAGATGGGTTCAGGGCGTCTTACCGTGAGAATGAGCATCCGAGTCGAGGACAGAGAACTTGGACAAACGCAGCCTCGATGAGGCGATACGAGAGGCGCTGGGCCGGGACGATCCGGCCGCGGTCGAGTTGATATGGCGGCGGTACGCCGACAGCCTGCTGGCGTATCTGGTGACGAAGCTCTGCTGTCGCCACGATGCCGAAGACGTCCTCCAGGCCGTCTTCGTTCGAATCGCGGGCAAACGGCGCAAGCTGGCCAAAGCCGGCTGCCTGGACGCCTACATCTACCGAATCGCTCGCAACGAGGCTGTTTCATACACGCGCCGGCGCCGCCGCGATCGAAAGGATGAGACGGCCAAGGACTCCTGGCTCGAGGTGTCGGCGGCCGGCCCGGAGCGCACCGATGTCGTAGAGCTGCTGGAGGTGGCCCTGAGCCGCCTGCCCGAGTCCCAGCGTCAGGCGGTGGTATTGAAGGTATACCGCGACAAGACGTTTGAGGAGATTGCCCGGATCATGGGCATCTCGCTCAACACAGCGGCCGGCCGATACCGCTACGGAATGGAAAGGCTGCGAACCCTGTTGGGGGAGCGATGGTCATGAG
>JAAYBA010000418.1 GCA_012719085.1 Planctomycetota bacterium | reverse complement strand
TCGCCGTGATGATGATCACCGGATATGCCACCGTTGAAAGCGCGGTCGAAGCCGTCAAGAGCGGAGCGGAGGAATACGTGTCCAAACCCTTCACCGACGCGGAACTCTTCGCGGCGGTGCGTCGAGTGCTCGACAAGCTCAAACGCAGACGCGAGGGGCCTGTGACCAACCGCGAATACGCGGAATTTCTCCCACAGACGGGCTACAAACCAGTCAACGGAGAGAGTCTCCCAGAACACTGGTACGCCGACGACGGGCCCCAACTATGTGGCTTTGCCGCGAAGTTCCTCGTGATGCGGCCGTGCCTCCGAAGCCACCTGTCCCACGGCCCTTCGGAGGGCGACGAAGCGGTCGGGCCCGTTTTTTTTCGGCTTTCCGATACAAAATTGCCGGCGCACTGCCAGTGGCAGTGATAGAATAAAGTGTTTCGGCCCTGATCCGGTGGGGCGTCACGATATGGGAGCAGAAGAAAGGAGAGACGTGTATGGTGGAGAAGACTTACAATCCTTACGAGAACGCACAGGCCCAATTCGACAAGGTGGCGGCCATCATCGGCATTGACGAGGGGACCCGGGACTTGCTTCGGCAACCTCTGAGGGAATTCCACGTCCTGATCCCCGTACACATGGATGACGGCAGCACGAAAGTGTTCCGAGGATTCCGGGTTCAGCACAACGATGCACGCGGGCCGGCCAAGGGGGGGATTCGGTTCCACCCGCATGAGACGGCCGATACGGTTCGGGCCCTGTCCATGTGGATGACGTGGAAATGCGCCATGGTGGACATTCCTCTGGGGGGCGGCAAGGGCGGCGTCATCTGCGACCCTCACAATCTGAGCGAATCGGAACAGGAAGGGTTGTGCCGGGGCTGGGTGCGGCAACTCGCAAAGGTCATGGGGCCGTGTGTAGACGTGCCGGCGCCCGATGTCATGACCAGCGCCAAACACATGCTCTGGATGCTCGACGAGTACGAGACGATTCACGGCGGCCGGTATCCGGGCTTCATCACGGGCAAACCCGTGGGTATGGGCGGTTCTCTGGGCCGGACCGAGGCCACGGGCTATGGCGTCATCTACATCCTGCGCGAAGCACTCAAGGACCTGGGGATCAAGCTGGAAGAGACCACCGTCGGTTTTCAAGGCTTCGGCAACGTCGCCCGATACGCGGGCAGTCTGTACAGCAGTCTGGGCGGCACAGTCGTATCCGTTTCCTGCTGGGACAACGGCGCCAAGCAGTCCTTCACGATCCGCAAGAAGGACGGCCTCGATCTGGAGATGCTGGCCGGCATCACCAACTCCTACGGCACCATCGACAGGGAGAAGGCCCTGGCCGCCGGGTGCGAGGTGCTCCCCGGTGATGAATGGATCAGCCAGGAGGTGGACATCCTCATCCCGTCGGCGCTGGAGAATCAGATCACACCGGCCAACATCAACCGAATCAGCAAAAAGGTGAAGGTCATCGTGGAAGGCGCCAACGGTCCGACGACGCCCGATGCGGACGAGCTGATCCGGGAACGGGGCATCTTCCTGATTCCCGACTTCCTGGCCAACGCCGGCGGCGTGACGTGCAGCTACTTCGAACAGGTTCAGTCCAACAGCAACTTCTTCTGGGAGAAGAACGAAGTGCTCGACCGACTGAACTCGCAACTGACCGCCGCATACCGGGCGCTCTACGACCTCGCCCAGAAGAAGAAGATGTACATGCGCGATGCGGCGTACGTCATTGCGATCAACCGGGTGGTGCAGGCGGTGAAGATGCGCGGCTGGGTCCGGTGAGCGGTGCATCGAAGGGCGACAACATCGCAGCAGGATGGGTGGCCGATGATCGACAGAGAAGAGACCAACGAACACCTGCTTGATCTGTTGCAGGAACGCGCCAAGGAGCTGAACTGTCTCTATCGGATCGACGAGATTCTCAGCGACGAGAGCCTGTCGTTGCCGGAGATGTTCGAACAGATCGTTGCGGCCATTCCGGCAGGATTCCGGTTTCCGGAGATCTGTCAGGCGCGAATCGTCTATCAGAATCGCACGTACCAACCGGCGGATTTCCTGCGATCCGGCATATCCGAGATCTCGAACATCAAAGTCGAGGGGAGCATCATCGGTCTGGTGGAGGTCCTCTACACGCAGGACGTGCCGCCGGTCGAGGACGGCTTCTTCCACGACAAGGAGCGCAAGCTGCTCAAGACGATCGCCGATCGCATCGGTCAGACCATCATGTTCCGTCACATGAGGCAGATTTCGTGTGACTGGCGGGCCTCCCTGCGCGACGTGAACGCCGATGTCAGGGCCGTGAATCCGCAGTGGAAGGTGATCGTCGATCTTCTCCTGCAGACCGATCCGGACATGCTGGTGCAGGTGTGCAGGAGAATGGTCAACCGTCTGTCGGCCCGTTCGCCGAAGGCATCCGACGGCAAACCCGCTCTGTTTGCCGCCAAGGCGCATCAGTGCTTCCACTCGGGAGAGGTAAACGCTCCGGGCGAGAAGATGGACACGAAAGAGCTGGCGCAGCTCAGCGAGGAAGTCTTTACCCTGGCCTCGGAACAAATGAGTGATCTGGAAATCTCCGTGAGCATCCAACGGTGGATCCAGGAGGAGAAAGCCAATTCGCTGATCAAGGCTGTGGACCGCATCGACGTGTCTATCGGCGAGATCGTTGAGGCGATCACCCGCTATTGCAGTATGGTGGGCCGAGACAACCAGTCGTCTTTTCCTTCAGAGCGATGGCTGGAGGTCGCCCTGATTCGCTGGTTCCTTTCGGACAATCCGGATTTTATTCGCATCGCGCGCGCCTTTCTGAAGATCGATGATTTCCATGACATCACGTCCCGCCTGATCTATCCGCCCGGGAGCCATGGGAAGATCGGCGGCAAAGCTACCGGGATCTTCCTTGCCCAGAAGATCCTCCATCGCGTCAGCGAGGAGATTCCGCTGCTTCGCTCGGTCAAGATGCCCAAGACCTGGTACATCACGACGGATGAGACCAGGGAGTTCCTGCAGTACAATGATCTGCAGGGGTTGAACGAGCAGAAGTACAAACCGCTGGAAGAGGTCCGAATCGACTATCCGAACATCATTCAGTTACTGAAACACTCACGATTCCCGCCTGGTTTCGTGAAGAGCCTCGCCATGGCGATGGATGATTTCGGAGAGGTGCCGTTGATTGTCCGAAGCTCGAGTGTTCTGGAAGATCAGGTCGGCGCCGCGTTCTCCGGGAAATACAAGAGCCTCTTCTTGGCGAATCAGGGGAGCAAGAAAGACCGTCTGGACGCCGTCATGGATGCGATTACGGAAATCTACGCATCGATGTACGGTCCCGATTCCATCCAGTATCGGGCCGAAAGGGGTATGCTGGATTTCCACGAGGAGATGGGCATCCTGATCCAGGAGGTGGTTGGTACGCGGATCGGACCCTATTTTCTCCCGTCGTTTGCCGGGGTGGCCTTCAGCAACAACGAGTTCCGCTGGTCGCCCCGGATCAAGCGCGAAGACGGGCTGATCCGTATGGTCATGGGGCTTGGCACGCGTGCGGTGGACCGCTTGAACGACGACTTTCCGATCCTCTTGTCCCCAGGGCAGCCGAAACTTCGTGCGAATACGACGCCGGACGAGGTCAAACGCTACTCTCCCAAACAGGCCGACGTGATCAACCTCGAAACCAACACCTTTGAAAGCGTTGACATCAACTCTTTTCTGCGAGAGTACGGCTCCCTGGTCCCGGACATTCAGGATCTCGTCTCGGTATGCCGCGATGGATACCTCGGCAGGACGTCGGTGATCGACATGGATTTCGAACGCGACGATCTGGTGGTCACCTTTGAGGGCCTTGCCGGCAACTCCGTCTTCATCAAGACCATCGACAAGATGCTCCAGGTGCTCAAGGATAAGCTGCAGACTCCGGTCGACATCGAGTTTGCATTCGATGGAGAGCATTTCTATCTGCTGCAGTGCCGTTCGCAAAGTTCCGGGGTGGAAAGCCTGCCCGGCCCCATCCCCAAGGACGTCGATCGCGCCAACATTGTCTTCTCGGCCAAGCGCCATATCTCGAATGGAACCATCGCGGACATCTCCCATATCGTCTATGTCGATCCGGACGGGTACAACGAGTTGCAGCACATGGACGATCTGGCGGCGGTGGGCCGGGTGGTGGGGATGATCAACGCGATGCTTCCAAAACGGCGGTTCATCCTCATGGGGCCGGGACGATGGGGGAGCCGGGGCGACATCAAACTGGGCGTCCAGGTCAGCTATGCCGACATCAACAACTGTGCGGCGATCATTGAGATTGCCAAGAGAAAATCGAACTACGTTCCGGAACTGTCGTTCGGGACCCATTTCTTCCAGGACCTCGTCGAGGCCAACATCCGGTATCTGCCGTTGTATCCGGATGATGAGGGGATCGTCTTCAATGAGCGTTTTCTGACGCGGACCCCGAATGTCCTGCCGCTGCTTCTGCCGGATTACGTCCGCCTCGAGAACGTCGTGCGGATCATCGACGTTCCGGAATCCGTCGATGGAAAGCTGCTTCAGATTGCCATGAATGCAGAGATCGGCGAGGCGATCGGCTATCTGGCGCCGCACGTCGGAGAGCAGGCTCCTCCCATCCGGGAGATCCTGGCCACCAAGACATTCGAGAGAACCGAGGATCTTCGTTTCGATGACAAGTTCTGGCGCTGGCGGTCCTACATGGCCGAGCGGCTCGCCTCGCGTCTCGATCCTGCCTGGTTCGGCGTCAGGCGCGTTTATCTGATCGGGAGCGTGAACAGTGGGACGGCCGGGCCCGGCAGTGACATCGATCTGATCATCCACTTTCAGGGGGACGCGGAGCAGCGGGAACGTTTGGAGTCCTGGCTGGAAGGCTGGAGCATTGCGCTGGCGGAGATCAACTATCTCAAGACGGGCTACACCTCGCAGGGGCTGCTGGACGCGCACATCGTCACAGACGACGACATCGCCAAGAGGACGTCTTACGCCCTCAAGATTGACGCGATCACCGACCCCGCAACCCCGCTCGCCGTGTCCGACCCCGAGGCAGAGTAGATGCGCCCAAGCGGCACGGGCAGAACTGCCGCTGAGATGCAGACCATCCCAGCACACTGGAATCCTGGCATGTTCCATCGCATCATGTGAAGATTCGCTGTATCCGAAATATCATCCTCTCCTGCCGACCCAGGGCAGACGGCCCGCTTGTGAGCATAGTTGCCGTTTCACCGCCTGATTTCGGCGATCCGGATGTCCTTGTACCAGGCCTCCGCGGGCGCGCCGGAATGGATCTGCAGGCCGATGATGCCGGTCTGCTCGAGCGATTCGTCGGGCTCGGTGTAGTCAACGGTCTGGACGCCATTGAGCCACAGTCGGACGCGACGGCCCTCGCACCGAATGACGTAATCGTTCCACTGGCCATGCCTGGCGATCCGGCGCCGTAGCTCTGCGTCGGGCTGCGCCAGAATGCGGTTGCGGCGAGATTCGTCGTAGAGGCACCCCCAGTATTGCTGGCCCATGTCGGCCTGGTAGCCGATCATCTCGTGATGGTTCGGGACTCGCCGGCTGCGGATCTGGATGCCGCCGTTGGCCTGGGCCGCGTCACCGAGCAGCTTGACCTTGAGCCGAAGCTCGAAATCACTGTACTCCCTCGTCGTGCACAGAAACTCGTTGCGAGGTATGCGCTTCTCCAGGCTGCCTCCGACGATCGCGGCGACTTCGATGAGATCCCCACAGGAGCCATCGGCCTGTACACATACTACGAACGACTGGCCCAGGGTCTGCGTCAATTGATGGCCGGCTGCCGGAAGTTCTCGCTGGAGTACATGTCCCGCGACGATCTCGCGGCACTGACGACCGAGGCGGCGGCGATCACCGATCTTCGCTACGTGATGGACGTGGACGAAGGACGCGCCGAGGAGATTCTCGACAACTGACGCCGAACGTCGCTGGGCAGCCGAGGCGAATGCTATGACGACTCGGCGCGCCTCAGCGGACCGAGTCTATCAGCGGTTCCGATGACGATGATCCGGTCGCCGTCGAGCAGCCGTTCGTTGGGACCCGGCGAGGTGAGCCGCTCATCCCCCCGGCGAATGCCGACGACAGTGACTCCGTAGCGCTGCCGAAACTCCAGTTCGGCCAGCGTCTTGCCCAGCCAGGCGGACCCGGGGTCGAGTGGGACATCGGCAATCTCGAACCGTTCGGGACGACCAACCGCTTCGACGTTCTCCATCTGGTTGATGAGACTCTCGGCCTGCTTGAGCACGCCGGGCGAACCCATCAGAACGATGCGGTCGCCCGGATAGACGCGGAAGTCCGGCACCGGCTCGTAGTAGGCGTGCCCGGCCCGACTGACGGCCAGAATCGAGACGCCCGTCAACGAGCGCAAGGGAATATCCCGCAGCCTCTGCCCGGCGATGGCCGAACCGGACCGCAGGCGGACCTCCTGAAAGGCCACCGGCCAGTCCACATTCTGCGGCAGAAGGTCCATCGCGTCGGTCAGGGCGTCCGCCGCCTGCTCGGCGGCGTCGCTGAACGGTCGAAGGATGACATGCGCCCCGGCACGCTCGTACAGGGTCGCCTCCGCCTGATCGGCCGCGGTCAGCGCCACTTTGCCCTGATATCCCCTGTGCTGGAGCAGACGCACCAGGGCCAGACTCACATCGCGCGAGCGCACCGTACTGACAACCCAGCGGGTATGTCCCAGCGGCAGTTGCTCGAACAGTTCGGGGTCAGCCATGTCCCCGTAGAGCACCGACACGCCGCGGGCCTGCCACTTCTCCAGGGCTTGCGGGTCGAAGTCGACGCCGACGATACGCATGCGACGCTCCAGAAGTCGTTCGGCCAGGCCGCTCCCATAGTTGCCCAAGCCGACGAGAATGGCATCGACCGATTCGGTCGGATCGAGCGTATCACCCGAGGCCTCCCGATAGGGATCCTTGCGCTCGAAGATCGTCAGCACCGGCGAGAGGAACTTGTATAGATGTTGGGAGTAGAGAATCATGTACGTCGAAGCGCTGATCGTGATGACGCCCACGAGCGTGATCAGCCCCATCGTTTCGAGCGGGATGTGGCCCAGGGTGACCCCCAGCGCGCCGACAATCAGTGAGAACTCGCTGATCTGGGCCACGGTCAGGCCGGCCAGAAAACTGGTGCGGCGCCGGTAGCCCATGACCCCCATGATAATCAGAACGATCAGGGGATTGCCGATGAGCACGAACGCCGACAGCCACAAGGACGGTCCGATCTGGGCCCCCACGGCCGACCACTCCAGGCGGGCGCCGAGGTCGATAAAGAAGAACAGCAGTAGAAAGTCACGCAGACTCACCAGCTTGGCGCTGATCAGATCGCGAAACTCGGTCGTCGCCAGGGAGATGCCGGCCAGAAAGGCACCGATCTCCTTGCTGAAACCCAGGCTCTCGCTGGTGGCTCCGAGCAGGACCGCCCAGGCGATGGCGAAGAGCACGAGCATTTCCTGAGACTGCGCCAGTTTCGCCAGCAGCTTGGGCAGAACATAGCGCATCAGCAGGCCGACGCCGGCCAGCAGTCCGACTCCCTTGACCGCCATCAACAGCGTCGTGCCGATCGCGGACTGGCCCTGGGCCAGGTCCGAGCCGAACGTCGTTAGAGCCACAAGGGCCAGGATGGCGGCGATGTCCTGTACGATCAGAAACCCCACGGCAATCCGCCCGTGCAACGCGTCGATCTCTTTCTTGTCCGAGAGGAGCTTGACGATGATGATCGTGCTGGAGAACGTCAGGGCCACCGCGACATAGACGGCGCTGATGAGGGACAAACCCAGCATCAGACCGATGACGAATCCGATCGCCGAGGTGAACAGAATCTGTCCCAGTCCGGTGGCCAGGGCCACCGATCCCGTAGTGCGGATCAGATTCAGGTCCAGCCGCAGACCAACGATGAACAGCAGCAGAGCGATGCCGATATGCGCGAGCAACTCGATCTGCTCGTAGTTGCGAATCACCCCCAGACCCGCCGGACCCGCCAGAATCCCGCTCGCCAGGAACATGATAACCAGCGGCTGACGCAAACGCTGGCCGAGGATGCCGAGCACTGTCGCCAGACTCAGAATGATCGCGGTCTCGTAAAAGGTGCTGCCGTACACCATGGAAAGCATCGCTCACCTGTCGATTCGTTTCATTGACATACATCGTGCCGGCCCTGAGACTGTCCGGGGCCATGGCCAACTGCATGGGCGCCCATCGTACCTGCGTCCGGGGGTTCTGTGAAGGGCCTGCCCCGCCGGCCCGCCACGAGAAGGTGACGCCGCCAATTTTTCAACATTTTGCTTGAAGAAACGGGTCCCTTGCGAAGTCAATATACGCAGAGACCAGGATCACGGTCGAAAGTGGATTTCGGGGGGCCGGGAGTGGCCGTACGTTGGACAGTCTATGCGAACAGAACACCGCTGTGGCATGGGGCTCGTATCGGAGCCCGCGCGAGGCATTCGAGGCGGTCGTCAGGACGCATATGAAGGACGCCTACTTCATCGCGCTGGGCCTGGTCGGCAATCGCGAAGACGCACTGGAACTCTCACAGGAGGCGTTTTATAGGGCCTACAAGCACTTCGACCAGCTCAACGACCAGGAGCGATTCTTCCCGTGGTTTTACCAGATCCTGCGGAACCTGTGTTTCAGCCACCTGCGCAAGCGCCGGCTGCGGCGGGCCGAGAGCCTCGACGAGCTGGACAGCGAGCCCCCTCAGTTCGGGCCGGCCGATGCCTTCGATCCTGAGATGGTGGCCGAGAGAAACGAATCCAAGGACCGCGTCTGGCGTGCGATCAGCCGGCTGGACGAGAAGCATCGCGAGGTGATCGTGTTGCGGCACTTCCGCCAGCTCTCGTACGACGAGATGGCGCGGGTGCTGTTCTGCAATCGGGGGACGGTGACCAGCCGCCTGTATTACGCCCGCCAACGCCTGAAAGAGATATTGGAGGGTTCGCCCGAGACGGATGGCTTTGCCGACGGTTCTGCGGACGAACTCCGGAAAGGAGGTCAGAGGGTATGACCTGCCAGGACTACAAAGACTTCATGATGGGCTACCTGGACAACGAACTCGATGAGGCGCAGAAGCGGGCGTTCGAGTCGCACCTGTCCGGCTGTCCCGAGTGCCGCCGAGAGATCGAAGAATTCACGAAGCTCAAACGCATCACCGACGACGTGACGCTGGTCGAGCCGGAGGACCGGCTCTGGCAGCAGTACTGGGGCCGACTGTACAACCGCATCGAGCGCGGGATCGGATGGATGGTGTTCTCCGTGGCCGGCATCCTGTTGCTGATCTACGGCGGATTCACGGCCATTGAGAGTGTCATCAGAGACCCGGCCGTCGGCGTTCTGCTGAAAGTCGCCCTGCTGGCCCTGCTGACGGGTCTGGCGATCCTGTTCGTCTCCGTCCTGCGGGAGCGAATCTACTTCCGGAGCAGAGACCGCTACAAAGATGTAAGGAGATAGACCGATGCTTCTGGCAACGACGGAGACGATCTGCGGCAAGACCATCGTCCGGCACCTCGGCCTGGTGCGCGGCAACACGATTCGCGCCCGCAACATCGGGCGGGACATCATGGCCAAGCTGCGCAACGTGGTCGGCGGCGAGATCACCGACTATACGAAACTGATGGGCGAATCGCGCGAACAGGCAATCGACCGGATGATCGAAGACGCGCAGGGTCTCGGCGCCAACGCCATCATCGGGATCCGATTCTCGACGTCGGAGGTCATGGACAGCGCCGCGGAGATCCTGGCCTACGGCACCGCCGTGGTGGTGGAATAGAGACGTGACGCCCGCTTTGCCGAGCGGGCCTTTGGGAAAGGACGGGATATGGACTGGCTCAAAGAGTTCCTCAAACCCGAGTTGATCTGGTTCCTGGTGGGCCTGGTGCTGCTGGTGGCGGAGTTCATCGTGCCGGGTCTGGTCATCGCCTTCTTCGCAGTGGGAGCCTGGATCGTCGCATTGGTCTGTCTGGTGACGCCGCTGTCGCTGAACGCGCAATTGGGCCTGTTCATCATCTCGTCGGTCGTCTTGCTCGCAGTGGCGCGGCGGTGGGTCAAGGGTCTGTTCGGCGGGTTCGCCACAGACAAGCAGAATTCCAACGTCGATCTGAACGAGTACGTCGGGCAGCGGGCGATCGTGACGAGCGAGATCACGCCCAAGTTGGCCGGGCGGGTGGAATTCCACGGGACCCACTGGACCGCCCAGGCGGATGAACCGATCGCCGTCGGTGCGGTTGTGGAGATCACGCAGAAAAGCAGTGCAACGCTGAAGGTCAAGCCGGTATAGGCGGAATCGACTCCCCCCGGCGGAAGAACAGAAGCCCCAACTCCCTGATGACAGGAGAACAATCATGCTGGCGCAACTCAACATCAGTTCATTGACCGTGGTCCTGATCGGTGTATTGGTCTTTGCCGTGATCGTCTTCATCAAGACGATCCGCATCGTGCCGCAGAAGCAGGCCTATATCGTCGAGCGTCTGGGAAAATACGCCACGACCCTCGAAGCAGGCTTCCACGTGCTGATGCCCTTCGTGGACCGCGTCTCGTACCGGCACACCCTCAAGGAGCAGGCGGTGGACGTGCCGCCGCAGCAGTGCATCACCAAGGACAACATTGCCGTCGAGGTCGACGGCATTCTCTACATGCAGGTGGTCGATCCCAAGAAGGCCTCATATGGTATCGACAACTATCGCTTCGCCGCCACCCAACTGGCCCAGACCACGATGCGAAGCGTCATGGGTAAGCTCGATCTCGACAAGACGTTCGAGGAGCGCGACGTGATCAATAGCGCCATCGTCGAGGCCGTCGACAAGGCCTCCGATCCGTGGGGTGTCAAGGTCACACGGTACGAGGTCAAGAACATCATGCCGCCCCAGAGCATCAAGGACGCGATGGAAAAGCAGATGCGGGCCGAGCGTGAGAAGCGTGCGACCATCGCCGAGTCCGAGGGCGACCGCCAGGCCAAGATCAACCGCGCCGAAGGCGACCGGCAGGAGATGATCGCCCGGTCCGAGGGCGAGAAGCAGAAGCGCATCAACGAAGCGGAAGGCCGGGCCGTGGAGATCCAGCGCGTCGCCGAAGCGACGGCCGAGGGTATCCACAAGATCGCCGCCGCCATTAGCGACAAGGGCGGCGCCGACGCGGTGAACCTGCGCATCGCCGAGCAATACCTCAATGAGTTCGGCAAGCTGGCCAAGACGAACAACACCATGATTATCCCCTCAGATCTGGCCAACATCGCCGGCGTGATCAAGACCGCCACGGCGGTCCTGAAGACGCAGGCACCGGCCAAGAGTTGATGTGCCGCAGAGCAACCGCTTACGAAGGAATATGGCATCGTGAAAGAGCGACAATTGGATCCGGGGCACACGACTATACGCAACGCCCTGCGTATCATAGGGCCGATTATCGCACTGATCGGTTTGGGCTTTATCGTCGTGGGCATGGTGGGTTTCTTCCGCGCGTTCGGCAGCTTCGGACCGCCTAAGCACGCGTGGTGCCCGTTCGTGGGGATGCCGCTGTTGTTTGTCGGGATTGTGCTGTCCTCGTATGGCTACATGGGCAAGGTCATGCGTTACGGCGCCCAGGAAACCGCCCCGGTAATCAAAGATACATTCAACTACATGGCCGACGGCACGCAGGAGGGGATCAAGATGGTGGCGGGTGCCATAGGGCAGGGGCTCAAGGAAGGCGGACTCGGTCCCGGCGGCGCGGCAACGAAGATCCGCTGCCACAAGTGTAACGCACTCAATGATGCCGGCGCCCGATTTTGCGACCAGTGCGGTCAAGCGATGGAGAAAGCCAAACCCTGTCCGCAGTGCCGGGAAATGAACGATCCAGATGCAAAATTCTGCGACAACTGTGGATACAACTACGGATAGAGGAAGATTAGATATCAAGAATCAAGATCGTGGAATCCGCCGAAGGCGGATGACTTCATCAGTTTTGCATTTTGATGTTTGCTTTTTGATTTGAACTACAGCATCAGGAGGCTCACGGCCATGATCAGCATGCCCAGGACGATGCCGCCGATGACGAGATGGCCGTGGCCGTAGCGGTGGGCCGTGGGCAGCAGCTCATCGAGCGCGATGTAGATCATGATGCCCGCGACGAAGGCCAGGGTGCCGGCCAGGACGGCCGGCGACAGGAACGGCATGAGCACGAGGTAGCCGAGGATCGCACCGACCGGCTCGGAGGCGCCGGAGAGGAACGAATAGAGGAAGGCCTTCTTCCGGCTGCCGGTCGCATAGAAGATCGGCACCGACACCGCGATCCCTTCCGGGATGTTGTGGATCGCAATGGCGATGGTGATGAAGACGCCCAGCTTTACGTCGCTGAGCGTCGCGGCGAACGTCGCCAGTCCTTCGGGGAAATTGTGCACGCCGATCGCCAGCGCGGTGAACACGCCGGTGCGCATGAGCTTGTGGCTACCATGCGCGACCCTCGGTGTGTCCATATCCTCGAAGTTGTGGGGGTTCTCCGGCTCGGGGATCAGCAGGTCGATCAGCGCCATGACGCCGATGCCGAGGAAGAACACCAGCAGCGCCCATTTCTCACCCATCGTTTCCATCGCCTCGGGCAGCATCTCCATGAATGAGATGTAGATCATCACGCCGCCCGACAGGCCCAGGGCGAAGGCGAGATAGACGATCTTGGGGCGCTTGATGAAATAGGCGATCGCGCTGCCGATCCCCGTCGAGAGACCGGCCAGCAACGTCAAGCCCAGAGC
>JAAYBA010000417.1 GCA_012719085.1 Planctomycetota bacterium | reverse complement strand
TTCCGCAGCAGCGATTCCTCCTGCTCCACATAGGAGATGACCGAGACGATGACAATGATCGTCACAGTCAGCAACGACACCAGAAGAGACAGACGCAGCTTGATGGACACGGGCCTCATCCCGGCAGCTCTCCCACCAGATAGCCCTGACCTCGGAGGGTGTGAATCAACCGGTGTGGAGGTCCCGGGTCCAGCTTCCTGCGCAGCGAAGAAATGTACACCTCGACGACGTTGGAGAATCTCTCGGCATGGAAATCGTACAGATGCTCGACGATCTCCTCCTTTGTCACGATCTGGCCGGCGCGCAACACGAGATATTCCAGCAGCCGATACTCCATCGCCGGCAGTACGACCGGCTGGCCCCGCAAGCGGACCAGACGGCCGCAGGTGTCCACCGACAGCGGGCCGACCGAGACCACCGGATCGGGACGATCGTAGTTGCGCCGAATCAACGCCTGGCAGCGGGCGATCAGTTCGCCCATGTCGAACGGCTTGATCAGATAGTCGTCGCCGCCCAGATTCAGACCCCGGATGACGTCCTCGGTGGCATCCCGCGCCGTGAGGATCAGCACGGGGACCCGGTTGCCGCGACGTCGCAGATGCTGCAGGATGTCCAGACCGCCAATTCCGGGCAACATCAGATCGAGGAGAACCAGATCGTACGGGTTGGACTGGGCCTGGTGCTGGCCGTCCTCGCCGTCCGTGGAGATGTCCACCGCGAAGGAGGCCGTCTCCTGCAGGGCCTTGGCGATGTTGCGCGCCAGGCGAACTTCGTCTTCTACAATCAACACTCTCATTGCCGCTTGCCCGTCCGGCTGCGATCCTGCCCCCAGCGTCCTGTCATCCACGCCCCCCCACACGATCCATGGCATAGATTGTACGCCTGACAGCCCCCTTGGCAACCACGCGTTTGCCGATCGCCGGCGATCCGGCCGCATCTTCTGCGGCCTGCCCTGCCGGGCCGGCGCACGGAGCGCATGAGATCTTCTCGAAATATCCGGGCTTCGGCGGTATGCTGTGGGGCTGGGTCCGGCGGTGGAGCCGGACTGGCGTCGGTGGAAGCATGGATGGCGGCAAGACAGGTGACATCCGGATGATTCATCGTGCATTTCAATCTCGCTACTTCGCTTCTCGTGAGGACACAGGCATGAAGACTCTTTGCATCATCGCAGTAATCGCGGCAACCGGTTCCGTGGGCCTTGGGGTTGAATTGCCCCGCAGCACGCCGGAGGCACAGGGCATCTCCTCGGCGGCCGTTCTGGCGTTCATCAATGCCGCCGATGCCGATATCGACGCCCTGCACGGCTTCGTGCTCGTGCGACACGGGCACGTCGTGGCCGAGGGCTGGTGGGCGCCGTACAACGCCGCATCGCCCCACATGCTCTATTCGCTGAGCAAGAGCTTCACCTCGACCGCCGTCGGGCTGGCCATCGCCGAGGGCAAGCTGAGTCTGGACGATCCGGTTCTGAAGTTCTTCCCCGACGCCGCACCGGCCGAGCCGAGCAACAACCTGCAAGAGATGCGGGTCCACGACCTGCTCCGCATGTCCACCGGCCATCAGACCGAGCCGCCGCGCACCGACGACCAGCCCTGGACTGAGACGTTCCTGTCGCACCCGGTGCCGTTCAAGCCGGGCACGCACTTCCTCTACAACACCTCGGGCACGTACATGCTCTCGGCCATCGTCCAGAAGGCGACGGGGCAGACGGTTCTCGATTACCTCACCCCGCGTCTGTTCGAGCCGCTGGGCATCGAGAACCCCACTTGGGAAATGAGTCCGGAGGGCGTCAGCACAGGCGGCTACGGCTTGAGCGTGCGCACCGGGGACATCGCCCGATTCGGCCAGCTCTATTTGCAGAAGGGACGCTGGCAGGGCAAACAGCTCGTGCCCGCCAGTTGGATCGACGCGGCCACGAAGCTACAGACCTCCAACGGCAGCAATCCGAACAGCGACTGGGACCAGGGCTATGGCTATCAGTTCTGGCGCTGCCGTCACGGCCTCTATCGCGGCGACGGCGCGTTCGGCCAATACTGCATCGTGATGCCCGAGCAGGACGCGGTGGTCGCCATCACCAGCGGCGTTCGTGACATGCAGGCGGTGATGAACCTGATCTGGGACAAGCTCCTGCCAGCGATGAAGGACGCGCCTCTGGCCGCCGACAATGCCGTCGCCGGGAAGCTCGAACGCAGGCTCAAAGGCCTGTCGCTGCCCACCCCCAAGGACAGCGGATCAGCCGCAAAGGTGTCGGGAAGAACGTATACCTTCGCACCCAACGACCAGAGGCTCGAAGCGATCACGCTTGCCACTGACGGCGATGCCGTGACTCTGCGCATCCGCATCGACGGCGCCGAGCAGCGAATCGTCTGCGGCCGGGGCCAATGGCGAGACGGCCGAGCCGCCTGGGGCCCCCTGCCCGAGCAGCCGGTCGCCGCCTGCGGCGCCTGGACGGCCGACGACACCTTCACCGCCAGGCTGTGCTTCTACGAGACCCCGTACATCTACACCGTCCGCCTGAGGTTCGCCGGCGGGCAACTCCACTACGACAGCGAAGCCAACGTCAGCTTCGGCCCGACCAGACACCCCCAATTGACCGGCCGAGCGCAGTAGCCCGACGGCGAATGTTGTTGTACGCATGGTCTCCGTGCCTGTACGGCAGCGGGATAGTGGCTTGTGGTATGCGCCGCAGGTGACTCAGTCCGGCTCGGTCTGAGGTGCGGCGTTTTCCTTTGCTGTCGCGGCGGTGTCGAGGAAGACGATGGCCTTCTC
>JAAYBA010000416.1 GCA_012719085.1 Planctomycetota bacterium | reverse complement strand
CGCACTTCCCGCCCGAGGTCACCTTCACCCGGCCGGAAGGCGGCATGTTCATCTGGGCAACGTTGCCCGAGCGGCTCACCGCAATGGACTTGCTCGAACGCGCCGCCCAGGAGAAGGTCGTCTTCGTTCCGGGAACGCCCTTCTTCGTCGACGGCGGCGGGACGCACAACATGCGGCTGAACTTCTCCAACGCCGACGAGAGCCGCATCGAGGAAGGAATCGCCCGACTCGGCCGAATCATCAAGGAGATGCTGCCCTGAGCCGGCTGCCGTCGCAAGAGGAGAGCAACATGCAGATCGCCGATATCGTGACACGCTCGCGCCAGCCCAGACCCTGGGTGGATGCCGACAAGATTCCCTGGCACGAGCCCGAATTCAGCCGGCGGATGCTGCGCGAGCACCTCTCGCAGGAGCACGACCTGGCCAGTCGCCGGTTCGTCATCGTGGAGGAGCACGTGCGATGGATTCACCATCACGTGCTGCGGGGCAGGCCCGCGCGGATTCTCGACCTCGGATGCGGGCCGGGCCTGTACACGAACCGGTTGGCGAAGCTCGGGCATTCTTGTGTGGGCATCGACTTCTCCCCCGCGTCGATTGAATACGCAAGAGAACAGGCGGTCAGGCGGCAACTGGACTGCACCTACGTGCACGGCGACATGCGGACGGCGGACTTCGGAACCGGATTCGACTTGGTGATGATGGTGTTCGGGGAACTGAACGTCTTCCATCCGTCCGATGCCGGACCGATCCTGGCCAAGGCCAGACGAGCGCTGGCTCCGGCCGGCGTCCTGCTTCTGGAGCCGCACCGGTTCGGCGCGATCGAACAATTGGGCAGGCAAAGCCCCTCATGGCACACCGTCGAGTCGGGACTGTTCTCAGACAGGCCGCACCTCTGGCTTGAAGAGAGCTTCTGGAATCCGCAGAGCCACACGGCGGTTCAGTACTTCCATGTGATTGACGCCGCTACGGGCGACGTGACGCGGCACGGGCAGACGATGCAGGCTTACACGGACGAGCAGTATCGAAGCCTGCTTGCTGGCTGTGGCTTTGAGTCGATCGAACTGCTCGCCTCTCTCGGGACCACAGACGAGGCGCCACAAGGCCATCTCATGGCGATCGTGGCACGTTGAAACCACAGGAGGCCGATCATGGCTGAACGCCCTTTCTATATCGTGGACGTGTTCGCCCAAGAGAAGTACGCGGGGAACCAACTGGCGGTGTTCCGAGACGCTCGGGAACTCTCGGATGAGACGATGCAGAGAATCGCACGCGAGATGAACTTCTCGGAGACGACGTTCATCCTCTCGGACCAGCCGCGCGACGGCGGATACGAGGTGCGGATCTTCACGCCCGTCGCGGAGGTTCCCTTTGCCGGCCATCCGACCCTGGGGACCGCCCACATCATCCGGCACGAGATCATCGGCAAAGACGTCGAGCACATCAACCTGAACCTGAAGCTCAAGCAGATCCCCGTCACGTTCGGACAGGAGGCGGGCCGCGAGATTCTGTGGATGAAGCAGAAATCGCCCGACTTCGGAGACACGAGCGATCCTGCGGCGATCGCGGACCTGCTGGGACTGGCCGTAGAACAGATCGACACGCGGTTCCCCATCCAGGCGGTCTCGACGGGGCTGTGGTT
>JAAYBA010000415.1 GCA_012719085.1 Planctomycetota bacterium | reverse complement strand
GTTCACCTCCAATACATTCTGCGATTGCCTGATTGAGCCGCCGACACGACTTCATGGGCGGCGATTTCCAGGCCCACAAGATTGTACCGGGAAAGGCCGGCCGACTCGACCCTGTTTTGAGGAACTTCCGCTGATCCCTGTTGTGAAGAGCCTGCGGAGGATTCTCGTTGGCGCTACGGTGTCCGAATCAACGGCCGCCCACTCTGCGACCTTCGGTTTCGGCTAAGCGGAGGGCCCCTCGGCCTCGGCACGTCCGAAGCCAAGCCGCTCCGTCAGGCGGCTGAGCATCACATAGAGCGACGGGACGACCACCAGCGTCAGGATCGTCGCGAAGGCCAGGCCGAAGATGACGACGACCGCCATGTTGCGCCACCACTGCGCCGACTCGCTCTTGGTGGCCCAACTGAAGGTGTGGAAATCGTACGAGACGCCGACCGCCATGGGGATCAGACCGATGATCGTGGTCGCCGCCGTCAGCAGCACCGGCCGCAAGCGGGTCACACCCGCTTTCGACGCTGCCGCGATCAGGTCCATCCCCTCGCGCTGCAACTGTTGCGTGTACGCCAGCAGAACGATCGCGTTGTTGACCACGACGCCGGCCAGGCTGATGATGCCGATCCCCGTCATGATGATGCCGAAGGGCAGCCCACAGACCAGCAGGCCGACCAGCGCCCCGATCAGCGATAGCGCGACGGTCGTCATGATGATGAACGGCACCATGAGCGAATTGAACTGAATCACGAGGACCATGACGACCAGGAGCAGCGCGATCACGAACGCCTTCGACAGAAACGCCTGCGCCTTCTCCTGCTCCTCCCTCTCTCCGACGTACTCGATCTCGTAACCCAACGGCACATCGAGCGACGCAAGCTGCTTCTGCACATCGGCCAGAACCGCCGGGCCCAAACGGCCCTCGGCATCAGCGGTCAGGGTGATGACGCGTTTCTGATCGACCCGATTGATCGTACCGAACCCGCCACGATAGGTGAAACTGCCCAGCGAACTGAGCGCCACGGCCTCTCCGGTGGGATTGGGAATCCGCAAGCGGTACAGATCGTCAACCCGCGTCCGGTCCGCCAGCGGCAGACGCACGGTGATGTCGTATTCCTCGTTGTACTCGCGGTAGGTCCCAACCTTGCTGCCGAAGACCGCCATCTTGAGGAAGTTGCCCACCGTGGCGGTGTTGACGCCGAGAAGCATGGCGACACGACGGTCCACCGTGAAGGCCAGTTCCGGGCGTGCGGCCTCAAAGTCACTGCGGAGATTCACGACATTGGGCACCGTAGCGATTCGGCGACGCGCTTCTTCACTGATCCGTTCGAGGGTCTTGAAGTCCTCGCCGATGATCCGGACGGTAACCGGCGCTCCTGTCGGTGGTCCCCCTTCCTCCTTCTCGATCTTGATCTCGGCGCCGGCCATGTCGGCAATCGCCTCACGGATCTCGGCGATCACGTCGTTGGAGGGCCGCTGCCGCTCGACGAAATCGTGGAAGACCAGGGTGATGCCCGCCAGATGAGAACCGCCGGCACTGGCGATGAGGCCCATGTTGGCCCCTCCGGCCGAGCCGACATTCGTAATGACGTGTTTGAGCCAGGGCCGATACGGCACAAGCCGCTCTTCGATCACCCGAGCGAGCCGGTCGGTCTCGTGGATGTTGGTCCCCTGCGGCGCGCGGATGTCGATGACGGCGCGCTCGGGGTCCTCCGACGGAAAGAACTCCGTCCCCTTGCCGATCTTGGCGTACAGAATCCCCAGGCCGACCAGCAGACAAAACGCCAGGAACAGGGTCAGGCCCGGATTGTACAGTCCTGCCTCCTGAACGCGACGGTACCTGTCGATGAACCAATGGTCCTTCTCGCGTGGCTTGGGCGCCCGACCCGCCCAGACTGAGCAGATCACCGGATTGAATACCAGACCGACGAACAGCGAGGCCAGAAGGCCCAACGTCAGTGTGATCGGCAGATACTTCATGAAGTCGCCCATGACACCCGGCCAGAACATCATCGGCAGAAACGCACAGACCGTGGTGAACGTCGAGGTTGTCACCGGCCAGGCCACCTCGCGGGCTCCGAGGATCGCCGCATCCATCCGGCTGTACCCGAGCTGGAGGTGTCGGTAGATGTTCTCCACGATAACGATCGCGTTGTCCACCAGCATGCCCAGGACCAGAATCAGGCTGAACAATACGATCATATTCAGCGTGTAGCCCAGCGCCTGGATCAGGAAGAAGGTGATCAGCATGCTCAACGGGATGATCATCGCCACGATGGTGCTCGGACGCCAGCCGAGAAACAGCAGCAGCACCAGCGTCACCAGGATCAGAGCCGAGGCAATGTTGTTTTCGAGGTCCGCCACGGTACTCCGGATCATCTTGGACATGTCGTAGGTGATGTCGAACTTCACCGCTGAAGGCACGCGTTTCTGCGCCTCGGCGATCACCGCCTTGATGTACTGACTGATCTGTACGGCGTTGGCGCCCACGCGCTTGCTGATGCTCAGGGTGATGGTGTCGGTTCCATCGAGGCGAGAGAAGCTCGTGCGGTCCTTGAACGTGTAGCGCACCGAAGCGACGTCGGCCAGATAGATCGGCGTGCCGTCGCGCACCGTCAGCATCAGGTGGTCCACCTCTTCCGGCGCGACGAACTCGGCGGGAATGCGGACGTTGAACTTCGTACCGCTCGTTTCAAGACCTCCGGCCGAGATGTTGACGTTCTCCGAAGGGATCAACGTCAGGATCTCTGGGATAGTCAGGTTGTACTGCGCGAGGCGGTCGGGGTTGAACTCCAGCCGGATCTCCCGTTCCAGGTCGCCGGCCATCTCGACCTTGAGCACGCCCGGCGTCGCCTCCAGCGTGTCCTGCACCTGATCGGCAATCGCCTTGAGTTGCACGGGAGAGACGTCGCCGGACACGCTGATCAGCATGATCGGAAGCTCGGCGAAGTTGATTTCCTTGATGATCGGCTCTTCCGCCTCCTGGGGCAGTTCGCCTTTCGCCAGATCCACCCGGTCCCGCACGCGCTGCAACGCCACTTCGCTCGGCACGTCCGGGGCGAATTCCACACTGATCAGCGACATGCCCTCGGCGCTGCTGGAGGCGATCTCTTCGACACCCCGAACCCCGTTGAGTTCCTTCTCGATCTTCATCGTGATGGACGTCTCGATGTCTTCGGGCGAAACCCCCTCGTAGATCGTCGTCACCATGATATAGGGAATGGGAATGTCCGGCGCCGCCTCGCGCGGCAGCGACAGATAGCTCGTGGCGCCCATGAGGATGATGATCAGGCCCAAAACGACCACGGTGGTCCGGTTGCGAATCGCGGCATCGGTGAGGAACATAACGTCTACTTCGTCTCCGACTCGATCTTGACGTTCTGGCCCGGAGCCAGGAAGCGATGTCCGGCGACGACCAGCTTCTCGCCGGGCGCCAAGCCACTGACGATCTCGATCTGGTCGCCCTTGATAATGCCCAGTTGGACGTCGCGACGGTGGGCCTGCGAATCCTCGACCACATAGACGGCATAACCGTCTTCGAGCGGAATGACCGCCAGCAACGGGACCAGAATGGCTTCGTTCAACACCCGGCGCGACAGACGAACGCGAACGATCTGCCCGCTCCGCAGCAGGCCCTGACGATTGTCCAGCGTGATCTCGATCGGCGTCGAGCGCGTCTGGCGGTTCGCCAACTGGCTGATGTAGGTGATCTTGCCCATCACCGACTTCTCACAACCCCGGACCTCGGCGAGAATCTCGGCGTCGCGCCCAACGGAGAAGAACCCGATG
>JAAYBA010000414.1 GCA_012719085.1 Planctomycetota bacterium | reverse complement strand
GCAAACGCGGCCCGTTCTTCGCAGGAACAATGGAATGATGGAGTATTGGAATGGTGGGGTGTGGCGCCGGCGACTCCGTCTTCCAACGTTCCAATCTTCCAATCTTCCATTATTCCATTATTCCATTATTCCATTCTCCCAGCACTCCCGAATCTACCATCTCGAATCAGATAAGGATGGTCGTTATTCCTGTCCGGTTTCCGCTTTGCGAACGAGTTGACGCAACTGGGCCGCCTCGTCACTGGAGAGCCCCTCGTGCTCGATGAGGAACTGCATCATGGGCGTCAGCGCCCCGTCGAAGGCCCGCTGGAGCATCTTGCGAAACTCCGCCCGCTTGGCTTCGACGTCGCTGAGGGCCGAGCGGAACAGTTGCAGGTTGCGAATCCTCTCGACGACGAGGTAGCCCTTCTCGGTCATGCGGTCCATGGTGGTCTTGACGGTACTGTAGGCCCAGTCTTTGGTCTCGGCCAGGGCCTCCTGGACCGCTCCGGCGGTGCAAGGCTCCTGCTCCCAGACCACCTTCATGATGGTCCACTCGGCCTCGGTCAGTTCCTCCGGCGTCTTGGCCCGCCGGCCCTTCCGCTGCTTCGATGATTCAGCCATTTCGCCGCTCCTTATTCGACACAGACCGATACTATTCGACACAAATAGAACATGCAAGCACAAAAATGAGATTATGCAGAAAATTCTCTGCGGGGCGCCCCGCGCTCTGCTCATGGGTCCTATCGGTCTCATTGGTCCTATGGGACCGATGGGACGGATAAGACCCATAAGACCTATGCCCTTACGGGCACACTACGAGCTGGGACTATTTGACCAGGCGGGCGATGGGCTTGAACTGGGGGTGCTCGGCGGTCTTGAGCAACTCGAAGAGGAGCATTTCCATGCAGGCGATGGCCGCGCCCTCGGCGGCCAGGCAGGTCAACGCGATCTGCTTGTTCTCGGTGGTTCGGGACGAGACCGCGTCGGCGACGACGGTTACGTCGTAATCCTGCGCGAGCAGGTCCATGGCGGTCTGGTAGATGCAGACGTGGGTCTCGATGCCGCAGAGCACAACCTGCTTGCGGGCCAGCGATTCGAGCTGGACGTTGAACGGCTCGTGGCCGGCGCAACTGAAGCTGGCCTTGTCGATCGGCTCGACGCCGCTGAGCAGTTCGGCGATCTCGGGCACGGTCGGCCCCAAGGCCTGCGGCGCCTGCTGGCACCAGAGAATCGGTATCTCCAGAATCCTGGCGGCCTGGATGAGGATGCGGGCGTTCTGGAAGAGGGTTTCTTTGTCGGCCATCAAGTGGGCGAGCTTGCCCTGGATGTCGACGACGACGAGGCAGCACTGATCGATCTCGAGCATTCCGTTGCCTTGCGCTGTCGCGCGGCCGGAAGAAAGCGCCTCCGTGCGCCACCCGCCGGTCACTGCGTGTTGAGGAGGACGATTGTCATGGTTGTCTGCACTCCGCCCTGGGGCGGGGCAGGAATCGCCTTGGTCGCCGGATCGTTCGAGGCCAGTCGCGGCCTGGGGATCTCGGGCGTGGCGATCATCATGGTCGTGGTGTCTTCGGATTCCGAGAGGATCTCCCGGCCCGGCATCGCCTGGGCGAAGCGATTCAGGACCGCCGCCCCGCGGGCCATTTGCACGCTGGTCTCGGCGCTGTCCTGGTTGACGATCTGCGCGACCTGACGCACGGTCACCGGCTTGATGACCACTGGGTCTGCGAAGCGGTCCGTATCGACCACCAGAGTCGCGGAATCGAAGTTCTTCCAGATCGTGCCCAAATCCGCCACAAGGCGATCGAGGCCTTCGCGGCGGCATTCGATTCGGTATACTCTTCGATCGGCCAGGGTCTGTACCTCCGCGAACCCTTTCAGGCCGTTGTCTTCAATAGCTGCCTTGATGAATGCGTCGGCCTGGGTCAGCGACGCCGTGCGCAGCTCCAATCGCCCCGAAAACCCCTGTCCGGCCACGACGACCGGCGCTGGGGCGTCGGGCAGCGTGTTGGGAATGACCTGAATCGAACGGGACATATCCGCCGCGGGCCGGCCCGCCTCTCCCGGTGCGACCGGCGCGACGATCTGGTAGACGACCGCCCCGAGCCCCCCCATCAGGGCGATCATCGCAGCGGCCGCAACGAATCGGCGGATCTTCAGGTGCCGCGCCCCGGCTCGCGACACGGTGGGCGCCGCATGGTCGCCCAGCAGCGTCCGTCGTTCCAGTGACCGCTTGACTTGTTCGAGCATATCGATCGGCGCCGGCTCGGCCGGCAACGCATTGACCAGGTTCTTGCAGTTCTGAAGCTGCCGCAAACGCCGAGCCACCTCCGCGTCGCGGGCCACCAGGCGCTGCACCTCCGTCTGCTGACGGAGCGGCAGTTCGCCGTCAATGAAACTGCAGAGCAGCTCATCGATCTGTGGGTTTGCCTTCATTTCTGCATGGCCTCCAAAATCTCTCTCAGATGGCTCCTGGCACGACTGAGCCGGCTACGGACGGTCCCGAGCTCGATGTTCAGGACGTCCGCGATCTCGGCATAGTTCATGCCTTCGATATCGCGGAGCACCATCACAGTCCGCTGAGGCTCTTCGAGCCTCAGCAGGGCCTGTTTCGCCAAGTCGCACAACTCCCGCCGCTGCGCCAGGACCGCCGGATCGGCGGCGCTGTCGTCGCTCAAGAACTCCTTGAGCCCCTGCCTCGCCTGACTGTCCGACTCGTTGTCCTCGGCATCGAGAGAACGGGTCGCCATCTTGGCGTTTCTCTGGCAGTAGTTCAGCGTCAGGTTGACGGCGATACGAAATACCCAGGTGTAAAAACTACTCCTGCCTTTGAACTTGTCGATGCTCTCAATGACTTTGACAAACGTCTCCTGCGTAAGTTCCGCGGTATCGTCGGAGTTGCCGGAGATTTTCAGGATCACGTTGTAGATGCGGCCCTGGTACTTGAGGATCAGCCGCTCCATGGCCTCCAGATCGCCGCTCTGCGACCGCTGGACCAGCACCGAGTCGTCGATGTTGATGCTTGCTGCGCTCAAAGGCACCGTTTTCCTCTCATTCGAAGGGTCTGATGGGCCGGCCGCCCTGCCCCATATGGTCCTACCGTCCAAGGGACGGTTATGATCGCAGATCGCGTGTTTGGGGTCAATCGAATTCGACGGGAATCGGCCCGGACGAGGCCGTCGGATGCATTGCGGCACGCCTCGTATCGGACGAATGGAAGGAGACACGACAAGGGTCGTGTTTTCGGACGTTTTATGGGGAGGGCAAACGATACAGGCAAGCCGTCAGCAGGCTCGTCTTCTGCGCCGGAGATGCCGCCGGAAAACGAAACGGCTCGACCGCGTGATACAGTCGAGCCGATAAACCGCTCGAAAGGTGTGTCTATCTGTTTGCGTCAGGCCTGGATCTTGTCGATCGTGACCTGTAGGTACTTCTGGCGATGGCCGATGCGGCACTTGCTGTTCTTGCGCCGGCGGAAGTAGGTGACGTAAAGCTTCTCGCCCTTGACCACGGCCTCCTCGGCCGCACCGTCGAAAGACGCGATGACCTTCGCCCCGTCCACGTAGGGTGTCCCGAGCCGGCTGTTGGCGCCGTCGCCTACGAACAGGACCTTGTCCAGCTCGATCTGCGTGGCTTTGGGATCGACGTCCACCAGCTCGATGTTCAGGCGATCGCCCTCGGCCACCTTGTGTTGTTTTCCGCCCTGCTCGATCACTGCGTACATTTCAATAGCTCCAGGTCAAGGACTGCAATCTTGGAAAAACCGGTATATTACGCCTCTGGCCCATTTTTGTAAAGACATTTCTGCGGGTTTTTCGTATTCTGTCGGCCACGGTTGGTGCCCGGACCTGAACGGATGCCTTTTCGGAGTGCCTTGATGAAACTGGCCATGCTCAACGACAGGATCGTGCCTGTCGAATCGCTCGATCCGATCTATTTCGATCGGGGAATCTACTTCGGCGACGGGGTCTATGAGGTCCTGCGCAGCTATCACGGGCGGCTTTTCGCCCTGGACGACCACCTGGCCCGGTTCGCCCGGAGTCTGGCGGAGGTCCGCATCACGAGCGTCGATATCGGCGAGGTCCGCAACCGGGTCGAACGAGCGTTTGCCGCCAGCGGCCTTCCCGACGCCAAGATCTACTTCCACGTGACGCGAGGCTCGGCCCCCCGCAATCACGTCTGGAACGCCGATCTGGAGCCCAATTTCTTCCTGACCGTCAGCGAGGTGCCCGACGACAGCCGCGACAAGGCCGAGGGGATCACCGTCTCGACCCACCCCGACTGGCGGTGGAAACGGTGCGACATCAAGTCGCTGAACCTGCTGGCCAACGTCCTGGCCCGTCAGAGTGCGGCCGAGAAGGGCTGCGGGGAGGCGATTCTGGTCGACGAGGCGGGCCTGATCACCGAGGGCGCCGGGTCGGGCTTCTTCGCCATCCTGGACCAGCGTCTCCAGACCGCTCCTCTGGCGGCCAATATCCTGCCGTCGATCACGCGGAAGTTCGTGGTCCAGGCGGCCCGGAACTTGGGGATGGAGGTCGTCGAGCAGTGCCTGATGCCCCAACAGGCGGCCTCCGCCACCGAGCTGTTCATCGTGGTGACCACCAAGGACATCGTCCCGGTGGTCAAGTTCGACGGCGCCGTCATCGGCAACGGCAAGCCCGGCCCTCAGACCGCCGCCCTGATCGCCGAATTCCGCAAGTTCACCGTTTGAAACTCGCTCCTTGGGAAACAGCAAGGGGGCTGCACCACAGGCAGCCCCCTTTTCGTTCGAAGCCCAATCAGTACGGTCAGATCAACGGCACCGTCCCTTTGTAGAAGAGCACCAGGGCAATCAAGCACGCCAGCATAAT
>JAAYBA010000413.1 GCA_012719085.1 Planctomycetota bacterium | reverse complement strand
TTCGCTGACAGAGGTAGTCCCGCTCGGGATTGAGGTAGAACCGCGTAGTCAGCGTCACCTTCTCTCGACCATCTCGCCCATCTCGGATGGCTTCGTGCTGCTCCTCGATGCAGATCAGGTTGTGGTCCAGAGCATAACGGTCGGTTGAGACCGGCCGGAGGGTGGATCTGACGCCGCCGAGCGATGGCCAGCCCAACCCGCGAAGCGTCGGCAGAAACATCTCGTCTGGAGGCGATGCTCTCTTCTGACCGCCTTCAAAGCGGCCATAGCCGTCGGGCCACAGGCTACACGTGTACGTGCCATCGTGGACCTCCACGTTCTGGGGCGTGTGCTGCGCGGCCCATGCAAGGATGGACCGGATCGTCTCCCCGGCGTTCGTTCGGTCGTTCGCCACCGCCTGCATGTCCACGTTCTGCCCGGCCTTCGGCGATCCAAAGGCATACTTGGCCCGGTAGAGTTGCACTTCGTTCTGGTAGGTGATATAGACATTGGCGTTGTTCTTGACGACCATCAAGTACCGCCGGGGCGCTGCGTCCCGGTTCGCCTCATAGGCCGCAATGACTTTGTCGAGTATGGCCTCTTCGTGTTCCGTCCTCTCCTCCGCCCGCGCCCGGACGGTCAGGACCACCGCCGTAGGAACGGTCAGGAGGGCCGCCAGAAGGACGACGAGCGCCGCGGGGCCGGTGGGCCTTCGATAGAATTGTCTCCCTGGTCTCAGCATGGTTCTGATCCTTTCCTCAAGATTCCTCGCCGGTCCGGCTACGGCCAACGAGGGAACGGGCCGGGCCGACGTCTCCGCACTCGCCAAGGTTTCGACGACAGCGTGGCAGTATGCTCTCGCCTCCGTTCCCAACTGCGCCACCGCCATCTCGTCGCAGCATTTCTCCCGCTCCCGCCGGATCTGCCGATTGGCCCACCAGACGAACGGATGGAACCAGAACAGCCCCTGGGCAAGGGTTTGGAGTGCGTTGACCGCCGCGTCGAAGCGAACGACGTGGCTCAGTTCATGGGCCAGCACGTGCCGCCGATGCTCGGGATCGCCGAGTTCCAGAAATCTGGAAGGTACATAGATGCTGCCACGCAGAAGGCCCCAGACGAAGGGCTGGCCGATTTCGTCGAGAATCCAGATGGCCGGCCGAGGCGTACCGGGATGCAAATTCAGGAGCAATTCGGTTTCGCTGCGGACGGGCTCGGGCAGGGGGCGGCGTCTGGCATGGAGCCAGTGCCGACCGCGCAGAGCCCGAAGCAGATTGATCGTCAGATAGAGCCCGGCTCCTGCGATCCAGAGAGCCCCGGCCCAGATCCTGAGATTCGGCCTTTCGGTCGGACCGATCACGACTGGGGCTTGCGCCGTACTCGGCGGTGCGGCAGGGCGATGCGCAGCGGGTCGATCCGTCGGTGGAGTCGGTAAGGCCGATTGAGTCTCGATAGTGTTTGTCGTTTCGATCGTGGCCGATTCGGCCGCTGCGCCGAGGGGAGCGAGAGCGGCGATGGGTGTTGCCTTCTCGGGCAGGATCTTCAGAGGGAGCGCGAAGAACGGGGGCACGAGGCACTTGGCCAGGACGATCAGCCAGAGTAGGTAGCGCACGTGTGCCGTCTTATGTCGCAGGGCCCATGTGATGATGGCGATCAGGATGGTAAGAGCGGCAATCTGCCAGCTTTGCGTGGCCAGATAGCGCACCAGTTCGGTCAGATAGAGGTTCATCGTTGCACCTCCGCAGTGAACGAGTCTATGGGTTGTCGATGAGCTTCCTGAGTTCGTCGAGGTCTTTGGCTTCGAGGCGGCCGTCTTCGGCCAGGAACTGCATCAGCGGTCTGGGATCGCCCCCGAAGAGCCGGTCGAGGAAATCGCCGACGGAACGTCGGATCACGTGGTCTTGCTCTACGCTCGGATAGAACACGTGGGCTTTGCCCTCGACGTCGTGCTTGAGATAGCCTTTCTTTTCCAGCCGTCGCAGAAGGGTCTGGACCGTGGCGTACGCGATCTTCCGTGCGGCCGGGAGCTGATGGCACACCTCCTGAACGGTGGCTCGTTTCTGTTGCCAGACCAGCCGGAGAATCTCTGTTTCAGCCGGGCTGGTTGCGGGCAGGTTGCGGTATTTCATGGCACATCTCCTATATTGTACGATTGTACAAGTACAATATCGTACAATTGTAAGACATGTCAACAGGAAAAATGAAGAAGAGAGAAAATACATCGCCCGAGCCTTCCGCCCATCCTTGCGATTGCGGCTGAAGGCACTGCGACAACGGCCGGGGACGGAGCCACTTCGGGGCTCTCGTGTGCGGACGTCCTGCGAGACAAAGGATTTGACGCTTCGAACCATCCCGGCCTACAATCGTATGAATTCCTGCCCAGGCGGAAGGTGATATGGATGGTTGGTACGCCGGGGGCGGTACGTTTTCTTGGAAGGTCTATGGAGGTCGATTATGATCGCACATGCACTGGATAGGTTTCGCAAACACGCCGTGGTTGGTGCGCCGTTCTTTGTCGCGCTCTTGATCCTGTTGGCTCCGTTGTCCGCATCGGCGGCCGACGAGCAGAGCATCGCAACGCTCAGGCAGATGGGCAAGGCGTTTGCCTCCATCTCAGAGAAGGCCTCGCCCGCCGTGGTCGGGGTCCAGGCCACCAAGACGGTCGGCAGCGGCTACTCGCGCGATCGCTCGTACAGCGATCCGTCGAACCCGTTCGAAGAGGAGTTGTTCCGATACTTTTTTGGTCCGCGCCGCTCTCCCCGCGGTCGCAGCGAGCCGGAATCGAGTCAGGTTTCACAGGGGTCCGGGTTCATCATCTCTCCTGACGGGTATATCCTGACGAACAACCACCTGGTTGGGGGGGCCGAGACCGTGACGATTCAACTGGCGGACGGCAGGAAGGTGACGGCCGAGATCGTCGGCGCCGATCCGCAGACGGACGTGGCCGTCGTGAAGATCGATCGAAGCGATCTACCCTATATCGAGCTGGCCAACTCCGACACGCTGGAGGTGGGCGAGTGGGTGATCGCGATCGGCAATCCGTTCGGACTCAGTCACACGGTCACCGCTGGGATCGTCAGCGCCAAAGGGCGCAGCCGCATTGGTGTGGCCGATTATGAGGACTTCATCCAGACCGACGCGGCCATTAACTTCGGCAACTCCGGCGGGCCGCTTCTGAACCTGGACGGCAAGGCGGTCGGCATCAACACCGCGATCATCGGTCCCGGCGGCAATGTGGGCATCGGGCTGGCCATCCCCAGCAACATGGCGCGGGACATCTACATGCAGTTGAAGGAAAGCGGCGAGGTGGTCCGAGGGTTCCTCGGGGTCAGTCTGGCGGACCTCGTGCCCGGTATGGGCGAGTATTTCAATGTCGCCGACGACAAGGGAGTTGTGATCGTCACCGTCGTTGAGGGTTCGGCTGCGGAGAAGGCCGGGATCAAGCCGGACGATGTCGTGGTCGAGTTCGAAGGCGAGCCAGTGAGCAATATGAACGACTTCCGCAACCGCGTCGCGATGCGCAAGCCCGACAGCAAGGTCGAGATTGTTGTGATGCGCGAAGGGAAGCGGCGGTCGTTGACGGCAGTCCTGGATGCGGTGCCCGAGGACCGGCAAGTGGCGGGTTCCGGCGGCAGCAGGGCCGTTCAGGAGACCCTCGGAATGACCCTTCAGACGCTGACCGAGGAACTCGCCGCCCGTCTGGGCTATGAGGACCTGACGGGCGTGGTGGCGATGGAGGTCAAGCCTGGCTCGCCGGCCGCCGACGCGGGCATTCAGGCGGGGACGCTCATCATGGAGGTAAACCGCAAACCGATCCGCAACGTGCGGGAGTTCGAGCAGGCGATCGAGACGGCCGCCGCCGACGAGAAGGCCATGCTTCGCGTTCGCGATGAGGGCTGGACGCGGCTGTTGATACTTCGCCTTCCAAAGAAATAGACGAATCCATCGGGAGCCCCCGGATCGGCCGGGGGCTTCCGAACTATACGACCGAGTGTCGAGGGCGTGCGAGGCCGTTCGCCGTCAGTTCCGCAGTTCGTCTTCGAGCGAGTCGAGTCCCATGATGACGTCGTGCATGTAGACGCGCCGTCCGCGTGGCGTGTCGGTCGCCGCGTAGGTATGCCCGCTGCCCGGATCGACGTAGGCATACCACCTATACTTCGACAACCACTCGTAGTCCTCGTCGTCGACCTTGGCGTTCAACCCATTGCCCAGCGGAATCTCTTTCAT
>JAAYBA010000412.1 GCA_012719085.1 Planctomycetota bacterium | reverse complement strand
TCGATGCCGGCGGCGCGTTTGGCGGACAGGACGGTGTTGACCATGAGCATGGTGATGGTCATCGGTCCGACGCCGCCGGGGACGGGGGTGATGAGGGAGGCCTTCTGCTTGACCGCCTCGAAATCGACGTCGCCGACGAGGCGATAGCCGGACTTCTTGCCGGCGTCCTCGACGCGATTGACGCCGACGTCGATGACGACCGCGTCGTCCTTGACCATGTCGGCGGTGATGGTGTTCGGCCGGCCGGCGGCGGCGACGAGAATGTCGGCCTGTCGCGTGTGCCAGGCGAGGTCCTTCGTCCGCGTGTGACAGACCGTGACCGTCGCGTTACCGGTGGGGCTCTTCTGGATGAGCATGTTGGCCAGGGGCTTTCCGACGATATTGCTGCGGCCGACGATCACGACGTGCGCGCCGTCGATCTTCACGCCGCTTCGGATCAGCAGGTGCAGCACGCCGTGCGGAGTGCACGAAAGGAACGCCTTCTCGCCCACCACCATTTTGCCCACGCTGACGGGGTGGAACCCGTCGACGTCCTTGTCGGGATCGATAGCAAAGAGCACCTCGGACTCGTTCATGTGTTTCGGCAGCGGCAACTGGACGAGGATGCCGTTGATTCTCGGGTCGGCGTTCATCTTGCCGATCAGCGCCATCAGCTCGTCCTGCGAAGTGTCCGCCGGCAGCCGGTTGTCGTCGGAATAGATGCCCAGTTCCTCGCAGGTCCGCTCCTTGGCGGTCACGTACGAGTTGCTGGCGGGATCGTCGCCGACCAGGATGACACCCAGACCGGGCACGATGCCTTTGGCCTTGAGAGTCGCCACCTCCGCCTTGAGTTCAGCCCGAATATCGGCCGCCACCTGCTTGCCATCGATAATCGTCGCGGTCATTGACGCTCCTTCACAGACGTTGCCTTGGCCCAATCGATTCGCCCCAGCTGAGCCGGAGATACCGATTTTCGACAGTTGGCGACGGATGTCAAGGATGTTTCGAACAACTGTGACGCGAAGTGACTGCACAGATTTCAGGCCAACGCCAGTTCGGGCACAGAGAGGCGAGGGTGGCGTTTAGAAGAGGCCGCGGACCTTGCCGGTCTGGACGTCGACGTCGATGCGGCGGAAGGCGGGGTTGGAGCCGGTGCCGGGCATCAGGCGGATCGAGCCGGCCACGGGGACGACGAAACCCGCCCCCTTGTAAACGAGGATCTCGTTGATCGGCAACACCCAGTCGGTGGGTCGGCCCTTGAGTTCGGGATCGTGCGACAGGCTGAGTTGCGTCTTGGCCATGCACGTGCCCAGATGCGTGCCGAGGGATTCCGCTTCCAGCCGCTTGGCCTTGGCCAGCGCCGCGTCGGTGTAGGTCACACCTTTGGCCCCGTAGACCTCTTTGGCGATCAGCTCGATCCGCTGCCGCAGGGGCATCGTCAGGTCGTAGAGAAACTGAAAATGGCTCGGCTCGTTGCAGGTCTCGATGACCGCCTCGGCCAGTTCGAGGGCCCCCTGGCCGCCTTTGAGCCAGTGCTCCGAGCAGACGGCCCGCGCTCCGGCGGCTTCGGCGATCCGGCGGATCAGGTCGATCTCGGCCCTCGCGTCGGTGTGGAAGCTGTTGATGCAGACGATGGGCCGCACACCGCTCTTCCTGACGATGTCGATGTGGGCCAGGAGGTTCTCGCAGCCGGCCTCGACCAAGCCGAGGTTCTCGGTGACATACTCGTCGGCCAGAGGCACGCCGGCTTTGACGGCGGGACCACCGCCGTGCATTTTCAACGCACGAATCGTGGCGACGAGCACCACGGCATCGGGCGAAAGCCCCGACATGCGGCACTTGAGATTCCAGAACTTCTCGAAGCCGATATCGGCGCCGAAGCCGCTCTCGGTGATATGATACTCGCCAAGCCTGGTGCCGAGACGGTCGGCGATGATGGAGCTTTGGCCGATGGCGATGTTGGCGAACGGTCCGGCGTGAACGAAGACGGGCTGGCCTTCCAGCGTCTGGACGAGATTCGGGTTGATCGCATCGACGAGCCAGGCCGTCATGGCGCCGTCGACGTCGAGGTCGCCGGTGGTGACCTCATTGCCTTGCTTGTCATACGCCACCACCATATGAGCGATCCGCTCGCGCAGGTCCCTCAGATCCGTCGCCACCGACAGAATCGCCATCACCTCGCTGGCCACCGACATCTGGAAGCCGGAGTCCATCTCGAAGCCGTCCATCTTGCCCCCGCGACCGATGCGGATGCTCCGCAGGCTCTGGGCGCAGAAATCCATCGCCCAGCCGATCTGAACGCGATCGGGGTCGATGTCGAGACGGCGCAGATGGCTCTGGGCCAGGCGGGCGTCGTCGTAGTTTCGCTCGTGCTGCATCCGGGCGGTCATGGCGACCATCGCCAGATTGTGGGCGTTGGTCACACAGTCGATATCGCCCGTGAAGCGAATCGACAGCGGCGTCAGGGGAATGCACTGGGCCAGTCCCCCGCCGGCGGCCGAGCCCTTGATATTGAACGTCGGCCCGCCGCTGGGCTGGCGAATGGCCCCGCAAACGCGCTTGCCCAGGACGCCAAGTCCCTGGATCAGGCCGAGCGTCGTGGTGGTCTTACCCTCGCCCAGAGGGGTGGGCGTGATGGCGGTCACATCGATGTACTTGGCGCGGGGCGCGCCGTCCAGGCGGTCCAGGGCCTTGGCGTAGTCCACCTTGGCGAGTTTGGCACCGTAGGGGACCAACTCGTCGTCGCGCAGGCCCAACTCGGCCGCCAGACGCCCGATCGGCTTCATCCGCTCTTCGGCGGCCTCGGCGATCTGCCAGTCCTGCATTCGTCGCGGGTCGAGTTCCATAGCTCCCAGTCAAAACCCCATTCTTCATACGTCCGCCCCCTTGTGTGGGCCCAGCCCCGTATTATACCACAAGACTGGCAAAATAGGTAGTATTGCAGGTCTGTTTTTCGTGAGGCGTTCTATTCCAGGGTGCCCCGGAGTCCGGAGACAGGCCTTCGCACCTGGGATTACGGGCCGCACCGATCCGATTATGCCACCCCGGAACACGTATCGAACGTGTTACACCGGCTGGCTATGGATTGGATGCTATCGCACTCATGGAAGCCCATTGGCGGTACGTCTCGTCGATTTCGTCGGTCTGGGCCCTTCGGTCCCACAGGACCACGGCGTACCGCAGATCCAGGCGATTGCCTTCGACCAGTTTTAGCGGTTCTTCGTGGAGCCCGAGGGTGGCGGAAAGATAGGCGAAGGGCTCGGTCATCGTGAACCAGGTGGTGGGATGTCGCGGGTTGCTCGGATGGCCGAACATTGCGACCGTCACATCGTCGCCGTCCACGGCGGCGGTGTAGGCGCACCAGTTGGATCGGACGAGACGCTCTTCACCTCGGAAGACCGTGCCGGGGTTGTCGTCGGTGTTGCGAAACTGCCCCTCGGCGTCCATCGCCCGAATGAACCGCATGCCCAATCCGAAATAGTGCGCCCCCGTCAGCGTCACGGAGCCTTTGCCCGTCGGCACGGAAAGACGGCTCTCCCACATCAACATGGTCACCTGTGGCTGTACAGGCCGGGCAACGACGATGGCGCGCTGCTCGGCCAGCAGCCGCTCGCCGGATGGATCGAGCCAGTCCAGCCGCTCCATCCAGCCGACATGGGGCAACTCCTCTGCAAGCTCGGCGAATCTGACGTGCTTCTGCCGCCCCGCGGCCGGCATCTCTTCCCAGAAATTCACGGCGTCGGCCCCTACGGCGAACATCAGCGCGTGGTGGTGCAGATGATCGTGCGGCGCATCGAGCAGGACATCCCGGCCATTCGGCGTGAACAACCGTTTGACGTACGGCTTGAACGGAACGTCCCCGTAGCGATACTCCGCGACCTCAACAACGCCCGCCTTCACCAGCACGCTGTTGGCGTCGACGATGGCCCGCATCGGCTGACCGGCCGGCGTGCTATCCGCTATCGCCGACAGAGTCAGCGAGCCAAAGACAACGGCGTACACAATGCTTCGCCTGCCCATCCCTCGTCCTCCAGAGCCCTTAGACAAACTGCTTGAGATGTTTGATGCTGCGCTCGGCCTGCGCGACGGTGCCGCACTCGACGCTGATGACGATATCGCGCGGGGCCTTCCTGCAGAGATCGATGACCTTCTTCCAGTCGTTGACGCCATCGCCACAGGCGCAGCCGGCGGGCGTGCCGGTAACCTTGCCTCGTTCGTCTTCGGATTGCTGGATGGAGATGTCCTTGGCGTGCAGGTGCACCAGCCGGTCCTTGATGCGATCGAGCCAGACGAGCGGATCGTGGCCACAGAGGTAACTGTTGCCCGTATCGAAGTTGACCCCGATGGCCTTCGACTTCACAAGATTGCAGATGCGGTCGAGACCCTCAGGGGACTTGCTGTACTGCTGGTGCGGCTCAATTCCGATCAGGACGCCACGATTCTCCGCAAAAGCAGCCGCTTCGGCCAGCGTGTACCGCATCAACACGAAATCCTCTTCCTCCGTCGTCCAGCTCGGCTTCGGTCCCTCGTCCGTGTTCACCACAGGCGCGCCGCACTCGGCGGCGAAGCGAATCGCCTGCTTGAGGTAGTTGCCGCTGACGTCCGGCTTGCACAGCGGCGTGTGCGAGGAGAGCCCGGAGATCTTCACCCCCGCCTTCTCACAGATCTTGCGAATGCGAATCGGGTCCTCCGACATCGAGATCGTCGCAAAATACCCCGCCTCGCTCATCAGTTCACGTCCGAGATGCACCCAGGGCTCGACGTACTCGTAGCCCAGCTCCGCCGCCTTGGCGACGCCCCAGTCAAAGGGCTTGTCCTCGTGACGCACGAATTCCAGATTGACCCCGATCGATACCTTGCCCATTGCGTCATCTCCTTGGCTATGTACCTGTTTGTAGTGTGCCCGCCGGGGCAGATGGCAAGACGGCGCCTCACGGCGTCCCTGCGAACCACTCGATCAGACCCGGCAGTTGCTCCAGACTGAGAAACGTCACCGACAGGACCGCGATCACCCACATGGCGGGCTTGACCTGCCGGACCCGGCCGGAAACCAGATTGATTACGACGAACGAGACGAACCCGAACGCCAGACCCGTGCTGATGCTGTAGCTCAGCGCGATCATCACGATGAGGATGAACGACGGGAACGCCTCGGCCAGGTCGCCGAAGTCGATCCGCTTGACCTCTTTGACCATGAACAGGCCGACCATGATCAGCGCCGGCGCCGTGGCGTACTTGGGGACCATCGCGACGAGCGGGATGAACAGCAGCGCCAGCAGAAAGAGCGCCCCGGTGACGACCGCCGTCAGGCCGGAGCGACCGCCCTGCTCGATGCCCGAGGCCGACTCGGCGAACGACGTCGTCGTCGAGGTGCCCAGCAGAGCGCCGACCATCGTGGCGACCGCGTCGACGCCCAGCAGCCGGTCCAGGCCGCGAATCTTGCCGCGTTCATCGAGCATATCCGCCTTGTGACAGCAGGCGACCAGCGTCCCGATGCTGTCAAACATATCGACGAACATCAGCGTGAAGATGCTGCCCATGAAGCCCCACTTCATCGCGCCGAGGACGTTCAGCTTGAAGGCGATGGGACGGATGTTCACGTCGAGAGAGATCACCCGCTCGGGCAAGGCCACCTGCCCGGTCGCCGCTGCCAGCAGGGTCGAGACGGCGATGCCGATCAGCAGCGAGCCGCGCACGTTGCGGCTCTCGAGGAAGACCATCGTCAACAGCCCCGCCAGACCGATCAGCACCTTGGCGGTGATCGGACCGGCCGAGACCATCGTGAACGGATCGGCCACGACGATGCCCAGATCCGTCAGGCCGATGAACGTGATGAACAGCCCGATCCCGACGCCGATGGCCGCGATCAGCGAGCCGGGGATCGCCTCGACGATCCGCTGCCGCAGCCCGACCAGCGTCAGCACCAGAAAGAACACGCCCGACAGAAACACCACCCCCAGCGCCGTCTGCCAGTCCATCTTGCCCGAGACCACCAGCACCGTGAAGATCGAGTTGAGCCCCAGGCCCGGCGCCATCGCGATCGGGGCCTTGCCGAACAGGCCCGCCGCGATCGTCGCCAATGCCGAGATGATGCACGTCACCGCGATCAGCGCCGTCTTGTCCATTCCGGTCGGTTCGAGGATGTTTGGGTGCGTGAAGATGATATAGGCCATCGTCAGGAAGGTGGTGATCCCCGCAACCACCTCGACCCGCACGTTCGTCCGCCGCTTGTCGAGTTCGAAGTAATCCCTTGGCATATTCGCGACCCGATCAGGAATCCTGCACCATTTTGAGCATTACCTCAAGCATTCGACGCAATTCCGGGCACTTTTGGGCTGCGATTTCTGGATCAAGCTTGCTGAAGTATTGGATTCCGTGAGTCGTCTTCTTGTACTTGCGGCCAGTCTCCTGCTGGAAGAATTCGCACAAGCGTTTGGAAGGGGGAGCGTCGAAGTCCACATCTTCGGGGGCATTGGAGATTCTGCTGACAGCGTGCGCAATCGGTTTCGGGAATATCTCCGGCTGACTCAGGAGCCACGCCTCAAGCTCGTGCACAGCAAAGAACATGCGAAACCGGGCGTCTCCAACCTTGTTTTGCATTTCCTGTGTTGCCCACTCCAACCGCTCCCTGGATGTGGACAGATGACTTGGGTAGAAGGTCGGCCCATAGAGATCCAACAGGGCCAGGACTGCAATCACATTGTGCCCGTCCGGCCCGGCTAAGTGCATCTTCGCCTTCTTGGGCATGTCCTTTACCATCTCAGGCCAGCCGTCAAACCGTACGACCTTGATGCCGATACTCTCACGAGTTCTGGAATCCAACCATCGCTTCAGGAAGGCGCCAACGGCCTTCCTCTCGGTATAACCTTCGACGAAGAGTACGAACTTCATTCGATTTCCTCAAGCTCGCCGGAGCGATATAGCGAACCCAGAGAGTATTCCCTTAGCCAGTAATCCAATGCCTCACCCTCCAACTTCATCAGCACAGTCTGTCCCTCACGCCACTTGGTGACAGTTGTTGAAGGTCTGGTGTCATGAAAGGCGTCCAATAGTTGGGGAGAGTGGGTCGTGAGGATGATCTGGGCTCGACTGCTGGCCTCAACCGCATATTCCGCAACAACAGGTAGCATAGATGGATGCAATCCTGTTTCGGGCTCGTCGATGGCAATGACCGGAGCAGGTGATGGCGAACCCAGCACAGCCAGCAGAAACAGAAACCGAAGCGTCCCGTCTGAGAGATCAGCAGCGGATTGTTCCCGCCTAAGCGACTTCCAGCGGACGCGCAACTGTACACGCTGGTCGGCGGCTGGTGGAAAGACAAGCTCGTCAAAGTCATCTCCGAAGGCCGCCTTCATCGCCATCCCGACCTCATTCTTGAACTCCCGATCCTCCGTATACAACGTATGGAGCACAGAGACAAGGTTCTGCCCGTCAGGATCGACGCGCCGCTCCAACTTGGCGACGACTGGCTGACGAATCGGCGCTTCCGCATTCACATGCAGATCGTGATAGACTACCCAGCTTTCCAATTCGGATCGAAACAGTGGAATACGACGATTCTGCGAGAACGGTGCACGCGCCAACGACAGCAATGTCTCATCCTCAGGGATCGATTCCTCCGGCGCCGCAAGGCCATGCTCGCGTTCGTCAAAAACAACCCCCCTCGAGTAGTTCCTTTCCAGGAACTTGAATGGTTCTTGACGCTTTCCAGTCTCGACCTGATGGAAGTTGCCCAAGAGCTCCTTGGCGATCTTGAATGACGAGGGGCCCAACCGGCTCATTGTTGCCTGATAGGTCAGACTATCCGTCACAGGGTCACGGGCACAATCCAGAGGAGACATCTTGGCGGCAAAGGAAATCTCTTCCGCAGACCCATCCCACACCAGAGGCTCCATCCCGCCGCTCCTCTGAACATGTCTCGCCAGCCCGCCACGGGCTGAAGTAGAGATCAATTCGAGCGCCCTGAGAAGGTTGGACTTACCGCTCGCGTTGGGCCCAATCACAACGTTCAAATCGTCGGGGTCCCACGAGATGTCCTTCAGGGACCTGAACCCCTCAATGTCCAACCGAAGAATCTTCATGTCTGAGCCTCCCGCCCGCGCGATCCCCAGCGGTCTTCGCACATGCTCGACTCGTTACTGAGAAGCACCATATAGCAATGCGAGCGAGAGGAGTCGAACCTCCACGTCCAAAGGACACCAGGACCTAAACCTGGCGCGTCTGCCAATTCCGCCACGCTCGCAACGGAC
>JAAYBA010000411.1 GCA_012719085.1 Planctomycetota bacterium | reverse complement strand
TCGCCGAGGATGTGCGAGCTGAACAGGATCGTGCGGTCCTGCTTTTGGATCAGGTCGATGGCCAGTTCGAGGAACTGGCGTCGCGCGACGGTGTCGAGGCCGAGCGTCGGGTCGTCGAGGATCAGCAACTCGGGATCGACCGCCATCGCCAGCGCGAGGTTGAGTTCGGCCCTCATGCCGGCCGACAGCTCCTTGATCTTGCGATCCATCGGCAGCCGGAACGTCTCCATGAGCTGGCTGAAGAAGGCCTCGTTCCAGTGCAGTGCCAGGTCCCGGCACAGGCCGATGAGCCGGCGGACGCGATAGTTCTGGATCAGGTTATGCCCCTCGGCCACGTACCCGATGCGGGCGCGGGCCCTGGCGGACAGGCGCCGCGAATCGTGCCCTAGCAGCATGGTCCGGCCCCGCGTGGGCGGCTCGAGGCCCAGCAGGGTGCGGATCAGCGTGGTCTTGCCGCACCCGTTGCGGCCCAGCAGCCCATAGATACAGCCGCGAGGCACCTCCAGGCCGATGCCGTTCAACACGCATCGCCCCTCGTAGTACTTGACCAGGTTCTCAACGACAATCGGATGGTCATCCATTTTGAAACCTCTCGTTCCTCATTCAACGGTCCACGTCCTGCACCCCCGCCGCCTGCAACGCCGCCGGGGCGCGGTGTGGGTCCTGTCCATACCATGCGTCAACGATCTTCCCGTCGCGCCCGATGATGAAATTGACGGGCGCATCGCTGGATTTCATCCCATAGCCTTGGGCAAAGAGCTTCGCCGCCTCCTCGGAGGAATCGAGGACGCAGGGAAACGCGATCGCCTCGTCGCGCAGAAACGTCTGCGCGATGCGCCGGTCGTCGGTGACGTTCACGCCGAGAATCGCCAGTGGCCCGTCTTTCGTTTTCTCGTGCAACGACCGGAGATATCGCATCTTGGCGCGGCACTTGGGCGAGCCGACCTGCCAGAGACAGAGCCAAACGACTTTGCCCCGCAAGTCCGACAGGCGGATCGCGCCTCCAGAGATCGAGGGCAACTCGAAATCGGGCGCATCTGAGCCGGGCTTCAGAAGGAAGTCTTCCAGCTCCGGCGGCTCCCACGCGCGGAACCCTTCCGGCGGCGACCACGCGAACCGCTCGTCCGAAATTCGCTCGTCGATTTCCACACGGAACCACTCCTCCGCAATCACGTGGTTCTGGCCCGCCAGCCGAACGATCTCCTTGACCCGGCGAGGCAGATGGTCCTTCCGCGAGAGCCAGTAGTGCCGCATGCGCTGCGCCTTGAAGTAACTGACCTCGATCACGTCGCACTCCTCGCCCGAGGCCTCGTTCGTCCCTCGAAGGCGAATTCCGTCGATGTAGGGTTCGAATTCATCCGCACCGCTGAAGAACACACTCGGTGACCACACAAGATCGCTCCAGGCGACGCCGAGCCGAGCCATCTGGCCCGCGACGTCGGCCGGGGAGCCGGACATGTCCACATAGACGTTGGATTGTGTCGGTTCGTTACGTTCAAAGTCATCGACTTTCAGAAACGGCCGGTCGCCCGACCAGGAAATCCGCACGCGATCTCCGTCTGCAAGAACCATCGTGACCTTCGTGCTCAACCCGTTGGTCATCTCCACATGAACGAGGTTGGGCTTCTTGAGCTGGACGCTGTAGGCTGAAGGCCCGCTGTCCGGGCCGCTGCAAAAACTCCGATACGACAGAGTCTCGGCGTCGCGCGCCGCATCGAGCATCGCCTCGTACAGGGCCCGCGCCGCCGGTTCCTCGGCCACGATCATCGCCGGCCGCCACCGGGCGGCCGAGGCGCCGAGCACATACAGGGCCCAGACCTCGACAATCACGGCCGCCGCCGTCACCACGATCCAGATGTTCGTCTTCTTTCTCATCTGCATATAGACGTCAAGAATTCACGACCATTAATCCCGCACGCGCGAGAACTGCCGACGGCACAGCAGCACGCCGACAACGCCATAGACGCACGTCAGTATCAGGCTGTGCACGACGCAGGCGACGTTGTGGGACAGACTGAACCGGCCGACGGTCAAGGCGTGCGGGCCGTATTCGCCGCCGGCGAACTTGCGCAACAGCTCGAAGGGCGGCCACGCGTACCGCACGAAGGCCATGAGCCACCCCGCCCCTGCTTCTCCGCGCAGCAGAACCATCAGGGCGTTCATCAGGAGATAGCCCGCGACGAAGACGACGAGCAACAACAGGGAATTGAACGCCCGCCCGATCACGACCGAAAGGGACGTCGAAAGGGCCGCAACGGCGTTGAACAGAAGCCACGAGGCCAGAAGCCACACCCCAAGTCCCTCGATGCTGTTCTTCGGCGTCAAGAGATCGAGGACACCGAGCAGAATGCCGGTCAACAGCAGATGGACTGCGGCCTGAAGGGACAGACCGATCCATCGGAACAGGTAGAGCTTGCCCGTCCAAAATGGTTTCGTCACCAGCACGCAGATGCGGCCGGAGGCGATGTCGTCGCCGAGGATTCCCGCGCTGAGCGTCAAGGCCAGGAACAGGCCGCTGCCGACGAGGATGAACTTGCCCGTGGTCTCCGTCTTGGTGGGAACGAAGCTCCACCAGAACACGCCGTAGACCGCCAACCAGCTCAAGTGCGCGATCCAGATGTAGCTCCGGCGGAAGTACGTTTCTCGTATCAGCTCGTACGCTCTCATCGGTTGTCCCCCTCATCACAGAGGCGAAGGAAGACCTCTTCGATGTTCTCTCGCTGCAGCAGCACGCTGGTGATCTTCGCTCCGGCGGCCACAAGGTCGCGGACGACGTCGGGGACCTCGTCGGGCTCGCCGATCGCGATCATCAGTTCGGTGTCACGAGCGCTGAGCACCTTGGACGCCGGAATGGCCGCTCGCGCGAGCGACTCGCCGTTGGAGACTACGCCGACGCGCAGTTGACCCGCCTGGCTGGCGGTCAGCTCGTCGCCGAACTGCACGATCCGGCCGCGGTGCATGAAGATGTAGTCCGAGGTCAGCTTCTCCAATTCGCCGAGGCGGTGGGAGCTGATCACAACCGATGCGCCGGCGTCACGCGACTGCTGGAGCAGATCGCGCAGCTCGATGATGCCGATCGGGTCAAGGCCGTTGCTCGGCTCATCGAGCAGTAGCAGTTGGGGATCGGACATCATGGCGGTGGCCAGGGCGAGCCGCTGTTTCATGCCCTGCGAGAAATCGGACGCCGGCCGGTCGGCGAACTCCTGCATGTGCAGCCGCTGAATCGACGCGTCCACCTGCCGGGCGACCTCTCTGGCCGAGAAGCCCAGCAAGGCCGCGTGATACCGCAGCACGGCCCGTGCGGTATAGAGGCCGGGAAAGACCGGGTGCTCCGGCATATAGCCGAGATAGCGCCGCGCGGCGACCGACCGGGCCGGGTGCCCGCAGATCGTCAGCCGCCCTTGCGTGGGCAGGATCAGTCCCGCGATCAGGTTCAGCAGCGTGGACTTGCCCGCGCCGTTGGGGCCGATCAGGCCGACGATCTGGCCTTGGCAGACGGACAAAGAGACATCCCGCAGGGCGCACACCGCCTTGTCGAGACTCGCGAACGGCCTGCGGAAGACTTTTGTCAGCCCGTGACATTCGACGACCGTCGGCTGCACGCCGGTCTCATAGGCGGTTTCCTGTTCTGTCTTTACGAGCACGCCGTACCTTCCTTTCCAGACTCGCTCAGATGTTCTCGGTCGTGCTGCCCTCGGCGTCGCTGAACCGCCAGAGCAGGTCGTGGTCCGGGACCTTGCTGCGAGGATCGTCCGACCTCTTGCGTTGCCTCGCAGCGCCGCCGTTGTCCTGCATGTCTTCGCCGACGCTGTAGACGAGGAAGCCATCGGGCTCGACACGGTATCGCAACGGTTGCTCCACGTATGGATCGATGAGCTTCTCCAGCTTCAAATCGTCCAGCGTTTGCGGCAAGGCGTCATGTTCGGTGCGGTATTCGAGCAGCCCCAGGCCGGCCCGCGTCATGTGCAGCCGGGCGACCATGTCGCAATGGACCCCTTTGAAGAAGTCGTTGACGTGCGTGGCCCAGTGCGTCAGAAAGTGCTTGCCCCGCGCGTCATTGAACTCCTTGCGAATGCCCGTGTCTCTCGGCACGTAAGGACTCTCGAACATCTCTACCGCTTTGTGCATCGCCCGCAGATAGGCGGCGTGGGCCGCCACGAACAACGGCCGGAAGGTCACAATGCGGAACATCGCCCGATTGATCGTCTCCAGGGCGTTGTCCTCGTTGCCCACCGGCTGATCGTCCTGCATGGCCTTGTACAACTCGTCATTCGACAGGCGGAAGAACCACTCGCCTCGCACCAGGCGTTCGGCGTCCACCGCCCGCACCAGGGGTTCCACGCCGTCGAGGTCCTTGAGGATGTCCTGTATCTTCCGGCAGGTGTCCGCGTCGGGCGGCGCGACGGCGCAGAGCGTCTGAATCGTGTAACAGCAGTCTCGGATCAGACACAGACGCGCGAACTGCGTGTCCATGCTCGGATCGGGGGCCAGCGCGTCCGCGATCCTGAATTGACGCCGCACCACCTCCCACGCGGCGGTCCCATCGCCGGCCTTGGCCTGGCGGTAGACCCGGGCCCGGGCAATGGCGGCGAGACGTCGTAGATCATGGAACCCGAACGGCCCATCGATCCGGCCGGCTTTGTAGTCGCGGTCGAATCGACATTCGGGTCGCTGCATGGCCTCTTCGAGCAAAGCCAATGCCGAGGCGACTTCTTCTCGTTGGATGAGTTGTTCGAACTCGCTCACCTGATTGGCGTCGAGATCGTGGGCCAGAAGACCGTACGCCAGCCGGCCCGCGTATTCGAGCAGGTCCTTCTTCGGGGCCGGCAGCCCCTTGAGCGTGGCAACCGCCTGCTGGTAGAGCGGTGCGGCGTTGCGGGCATCCGGAATCGGTTCCGGGACCACTTTGGCCGCCGTCATGGGCCGGCCCGCTTGTTTCAGGTCCTCATAGGCCCGGCGTAGTCTGCCGTGAGACCGGGCCAGCGCGATGCCATAGACCGCGACAAGCAAGCCAACGACAACACCCATGCCGATCAGTATTCTTTTCGACCGTCTCTGCATCTTCGTCCCTCACGTCTTGAAATCGCTCTACGCCTCTTTCGACACCAGATTGAATCTCTCGATCGCGCGATGGAACCATTCAAGCAACGTCGCTTTATCGATCTGCATGTGGAACGCCTCGACGACGATGCGTTCGAGTTCGTCACAGACGATTCGTCTGCGCACCGCCTTGCTCAGATTGCTGTCGAGGCTGGCGACGAAGGCGCCGGCGCCGGCCCGGGTGACGATGATGCCCTCCTGTTCGAGCTGGCGATAGGCCTTGGCGATGGTGTTCGGGTTGATCGTGAGCTGCTGGGCCAACTGGCGGACGGTCGGCAGCCTCTCGTCCCGAGCGAGCCGGCCGAGCGCGATCTCGCGTTTGACCTGATCGATGATCTGAAGATACACGGGCCGGTCGGATGCATTGTCGATGCGAAACTGCATGGGCCACCTCAGTAGTTGTACTA
>JAAYBA010000410.1 GCA_012719085.1 Planctomycetota bacterium | reverse complement strand
TCGTCCGATCGAGCCGTCGGCCGCCTTCGGTTCGGTGGTGGCGGTGCTGTCGGCTCTGGCGGCCGCATGGCTTGCTGCCGGCTCGACGGGACTGCTGGCCCACCCTCTGCGGCGAACCTGCACGCTGATCGCGATCGGGATCGCTTTGCTGGCGCCCGGCGTCGGGACGCGACGTCGTAGCGCGCGCCTTCTGCTGACCCCTCTTGTCGCCGGCGCCGCCATCGCCATCGTGGCCCTGTCGTCGCCGGCCGCCAATGTCCTGGCGGCCACGATCGTGCTGGCCTTTCTCGCATGGATCTCCACAAATCAGAGCAGGGACAGCCTCCGAGCCGCCGCCGTCGCGACCGCCATCTTCGGACTGTATGTCTTCGCTCGCACCTCGATCCCCTCGATCTGGCAGTTCGCCGACGTTCTCGGCCGGATGCTCGGCGCCGTGGCCGGTGCAATCGCGCGGCGCCCGCTCCGGGTGGGTGCAACATTCGCCGGCATAGACTTCCTGATCGTGACCGGTGTATTCTGGGGCCTGTATCTGGTTCGCACGAAGCCGCCGCGAACGGCGCAGGCCGTGTACGGCTTCACGGCCATCCTTGCCGGCCATGTCGTTTATCTCATCGCCATAGCGTATGTCCCGGATCTCCTGGCCGCTGTTTCTGCACCGACCGGCGCAAGCGGCGGCTGGCTCGTCCCCTGGGCCCGCAAGGCGCTGCCCTGGAACGCGCCCCTGCTGGCCAGTACGATCCACCTCCTGCTCGTCGGTACGATGCTTCGCTGGTCGATGTGGTCCCCCACTGCCGTCACGACACGGGCCGACCGCCCGGTCCGCTCGGCCTGGACCGGCCTGGCGCTGGGCTCGGCGGCGACGGCCATGGCGATCCTGCTGCCCGTCGTGACGACGCTCGACACCAGAACCCTGCCTATCAAGGACAAAAAGATCGTCTTCTACGAGAAAGGCTTCTTGAACTGGCTCAAGCCGACGCACGGCTCCTACGGCAGGCTATCCAGTGGGATGTACGGGATGCTGCCGGTATTCGTCGAGAGTCTCGGCGCCCAGAGCCGGATCTCGCCGGACCTGTCCGAGGCCGACCTCGCCGACGCCAATGCGCTGGTGCTGATCTTCCCGAATGAGCCCTGGACCGACGGCCAACTGGATCGCATTCACCAGTTCGTACGACGCGGCGGGTCGCTGCTGTTGCTCGGCGAACACACCACCGGCGACGCCGACGGCAACAATCGCTTCAACGATGTTTTGGCACCGACGTCGATGCGCGTCCGCTTCGATTCGGCCACCTTCGCCGTCGGCGGCTGGCTGCATTCGTATGAGGCCCTCGCCCATCCGACGACCACGGGGATCCCCGACGACCGCAACGAGTTCGGCGTGGTCATCGGCGCATCGATCGGGGCAAGGTGGCCGGCGCGGCCGCTGCTCGTCGGGCGGTGGGGTTGGAACGACACCGGCGACGAGGCAAGCGCCCGTGCCTTGATGGGCAATGGCCGCTATGACCCCGGCGAGAAGCTCGGTGATCTCATCCTCGCGGCCGAGCAGCCTATGGGCAAAGGCCGCATCATCGCGTTCGGGGATACCTCAGGTTTCTCGAACGCGATCAATGTCTCGTCACACCTCTTCACCTCCCGGCTGCTGGCCTATCTTGCCGGCGGCGCCGAGGCGCACCCGATGTGGCAACAGATCCTCGGGGCCCTGATCGCAATGCTGCTGGCCGGCCTGCTGTGCCTGCGGCCGAGCCTGGGAAAGACGGCCCTTGTGGCCGTCGGCCTGACGGCATCGCTGGCGGTATGCGTCCAGGCGACGGCGGCGGCGGCCAAGCCCCTGCCTGACGGCCGTCGAACCACGCCCAACAACCTGGCCTACATCGACGCATCGCATCTCGAAGCCTGCAGCGGCGAATCCTGGCGGCCCGATGGCGTCGGCGGACTGGCGCTGACACTGATGCGCAGCGGCCATCTGACGCTCTCACTGGGCGAACTGACGGCCGAACGTCTCGAACGGGCCGGCCTGCTCGTCTCGATCGCGCCGACTCGCGCCTTCACACCGGCCGAGAGGCGGACCATCGTCGATTTCGTCAACGCCGGCGGCCTGTTCATCATCACCGTCGGACAGGATCGAATCGGGCCTTCCCTGCCCTTGCTCAGAGAGCTTGGATTCGAGCCCGAACAAACCGACGCAATGGAGCCGGCGCCCTTGGGCCACTTCAAATCGCCTTATCTCGAATCGGCTGACCGCCGCGTCTACGTGCGCTTCCATGCCGCCTGGTCCGTACGATCGAGCGACCCGAACGCCCGCGTGATCGCCTATGGGCGCGACAACCAACCCGTCATCCTCCTTCACCGGATCGGCGAAGGCAAGGCGGTCCTCGTCGGCGATACGGGCTTTGCGATGAACAAGAACCTGGAATGGGAAGGCGGCGAGCCGTTCGAGGGCCTCCGCGAAAATGCCGATTTCTGGCGTTGGCTGCTCACCGTGCTGCGTGAGGAACCCATGTGGCTGCCCGAGGCCGCGCGCCAACAGCCGGCCGGCGCAGAGGTGACGCCATGAAGCGGGCGTGGATCGGTCTGGCGCTTTTGAGTGCATCGTGGCTCTTCGGGCTGGGCTACTATCACGACCCCAACGGAGCGATCTGGGCCATCCTCATACTGGTGGGCACCGGGCTTCTGATCGGCGTCGATCTTCGTGCGCCGGCGCGCATCGAATCGACCATCGCAACGGCCCTTCTGATGCCCGTGCTGATCCTGGTTCCCTGGCCCTGGCGGGCAGCGGTCCTGCTGCTCGTGACGGGGCTATTGCTCTGTGCGGCGCCGATCCCAAGGCGCTGGCCCGGCCGGGTGGGTCAGGCAGTACTGGCGGCCGGAACGATCCTCGTTCTGCAGGCCGCCGGAATGCTCGCCTACGAATCCGTCACGGCTCGGTCTCACGAACTGCCACCGCCGCTTGCTGCGATGCTCTGCGCCATCGCGCGGGCGATCGGGATTCCCGCCGCCCTCGATGGTTCAACGCTGGCCCTCTACTCGATCCGCCACACCCATCGACTGGGCGCCACGTGGGGACTGCTGCTCGACCCGGCGACCTTCAGCTTTCTGGTCGGGGGCGTGATTCTAATCTGCTTGCAGGCCTCCCGGGCGTCGATATCGCGGTCCTTCGCACGGCTGCTCGGTCTGGTCGGCGGTGTGGCTCTCTGGCTGCCCGTGCGAGCGGCGATTCTGATTGCCGTCCACATGCACCGTGCCCTGCGCACGGAATACAACGAGCCGCTGACATTGATGGGCCCGTTCTGGAACCCATGGGTACTGCTTGCGCTGCTTGGCGGTCCGGTCTTTCTGGTTTGGCGCTTCGTACACACGCCGCCGACAGTGGTCCAGACGATGGGGACGCCAAGGCGATCGAGGCGAATCGTGTGCGTTGTCCTGGCGTTTGTCGGCGCACTGCTTGTGACGACAGGACTGCTGTGGACCCCCTCCGGCCCGCGCAAGCAGGGACGTATCCGGGTGGACGAGCATCGCTCGAACTGGGAGCGCACCGACCGGCCCTACGATCCCAACTGGTACGGGCAGGAGTCCGGCTACAACTACGCCTGCATCTACGATTACGCCTCCCGCTTCTACGACATGGATCGGCTCTACGACCCCATTGACGCCAACACGCTGGCCGAATGTGATGTGCTCGTCGTGAAGGTGCCGACCGCGCGCTACACACCCGAGGAAGTCGAGCACATCGAGCGGTTCGTCGAGAACGGCGGCGGCCTGCTGCTGATTGGCGAGCACACCAACGTGTTCAACTCGGGAACCTACCTCAACGACATCGCTGCGCGATTCGACTTTGGCTTTCGCCACGATTGCCTGTTCGATATCGATACGCCGTTCGAGCAGCTCTACCGCCCGCCGCTCGTGCCGCACCCGATCGTCCAGCATATGCCCCCGATGGATTTCGCGGTCTCGTGCTCGATCGATCCGGGCACAGGCTCGGGGCGGGCCGCCATCCGGGCAACGGGACTCCGCAGCCTGCCGGCCGACTACCATGCGAGCAACTACTATCCCCAGGTCGAGGACCGGGCCGATGCGCGCTACGGCGCGTTCGTGCAGTTGTGGGCGATGGACCATGCCGCCGGCCGCATCGCAGCGTTCGGCGACTCGACAATCTTCTCCAATTTCTCGACGTTCGAGCCGGGCAAGGCCGAGCTGATGCTCGGCATGCTCGAATGGCTCAACCACAGGGCCCCTTCCGGCAATCCACAGCCGGTCCTGATCGTACTGGGTCTTCTGCTTGCGGCCGGCGCCCTGATTCCTGGCCGCCGATGGCCGGGCGGCCGGATCGTGCTGCTGTCCGGCGTTCTGCTTGGCCTTACGAGTGCCGGCGTCGCGGTGCGCGCGATGCATCGGTCGGCCATGCCGGTCCCCAAGGCCCTCCGGCCGTTCACACACGTCGTCATCGACCGGACCGTGTGCGACTCGCCGCTGTCCAGGAGCGGGTTCATCAGCGGTCAGGCCGATGGGTTCGGCATCTTCGAGCGCTGGATCCTGAGGCTGGGCTGTTTCACCTCACGCCGCGAAGGTCGCGACGCGTTCAGCGGCGATCTGCTCGTATTCCTGAACCCCCGCCGGGAAGTGGACGCCGACTTCCGCAGACAACTGGCCGACTACGTCGGCGCCGGCGGAAAGGTCCTCATCGTCGATTCGCCCGCCAACACGGCCTCGACCGCCAACGCCCTTCTGCACCCGTTCGGCATGCAGATCGTCGCAAGCCCCCTGCCGGCCGGACCGCTCCAGACGCCTGCCGGCTGGCCCGCCGGGGTCCCGGCCCAGAACGCAGGCCAGGTCGAAGGCGGCACACCCCTGATCCGAATCGCCGGGCGGCCCGTAGCGGCAACCGCCGAATTCGGCGACGGGACCGTCACCGCGATCGGCTTCGGCGCCCAGTTTGCCGACCCAGGCATGGGCGTGACCGGCGAGACAATCCCCGATGCGACGATGCGAAACCTCTACGAATTGCAGTTCCAACTGCTTCGCTCGATCCTCTCGGCCACGCAACCGATCACCGACTGAACCCCAGGCAGCCTGCGGCACGGGCCTCGATCCCGGCTTGCGCGGATGCAGCATTTCTTCGCAGATTCTGCTGAAATACCTGAGAATCGCGTCACGTCCCGAAGACTCATCGGACTTTAATATATAGCAGAGGATGATGTACCCAACGGATGACGTCGAGTTAGTACGGAAGGCACAGCAAGGCGATCGCGACTGTCTCAATCGCCTGGCGGAAGCGGCGAGGGTCCGCCTGCACCAGTACGTGTTCCGAATGACCCTCGATGACGACCTGACGCAGGATATTGTGCAGGAGACGATACTCGAAATGCTCAGAATCTTCGAAAAACTCCACACCGGCGAGAAGTTCTGGGGCTGGCTCCAGGGCATCGCCTTCAACAAGGTGCGCCGGCACTACGGCAAACAGTGGCGGCGTAAGGCCCTTCGACTCCAGAAGGCCGTACACCAGGCAGCCGGCGACAAAGGCAACGACACCCTGACGCAAGTGGTCACCGACGAACTGAAGCAGATCGTGCTCCAGTCGATCGGGCAACTGACGGCCCAGCACCGGGCGGTGCTGACCCTGCGCTGTTACGACGATCTGTCGTATGCCGAGATCGCGAACCTGATCGGCTGTTCGGAGATCGGGGCCCGCGCGACGTTCTATCGAGCCAAGAAGTCTCTCATCCGGCTGCTGTCGAATCACGGCCTGGGCAAGGGATCGCTGCTGCTGGCGTTGATCGCGTTCGGCAAGCTGACGGCGACCAGCAAGGCCGGCGCGGCTCAGGTCGCCATCACCGGCGCCACGTTGCAGGTGGGGCCCATTGGCGCGTTGCTGGGCGCGATGACGCCCAAGACAGGCCTGGTGCTGGCGACAACCGCGGCCGTCGCCGTTGGCTCGGCTACGGTGGTCCCCCGTATGTTGCCCAGGGCGCTGCCCGGCACCGCCCATCCGGCGGTCCCGTTGCCGGAAAGCCCCTGGCGCTCCGTCTCCACGCAACAGCAGGAATGCTGGTACCACTTCCCGGAGGCGGGTCGATCCCCCGTGATGATCCGCCTGTTGGAGCCCGACGCCGGGCGGACAGGAGCGACCTGCCGCATTCTCCAGAATCAATACGCCAACTATCATTACGACGATCGCGCCGACGCCGTCCGGATCGGAAACTGCCGTGCGTGGAAACCCGACCTGAGCGTGATGGGTCTGCCGACGGACGATGCGGAAATGAGGCGGTTCATCGCCGCTGTCCAGGGACGCGCTGCGGAC
>JAAYBA010000409.1 GCA_012719085.1 Planctomycetota bacterium | reverse complement strand
TGGCACAGGCCAAGGCGCTGGACCGCTTCCAGTTCGAGCGGCTCGGCTATTTCTGCGTCGATCCTGACAGCACGCCCGAGACGCTGACCTTCAATCGCACCGTCGGCCTCCGCGACGCCTGGGCCAAGATCCAGAAGCAAGGGTGATCGTTGTCGCATGGAGACTCCGTTGTGATTCGCCGCTTCAGAGATTCCGATATGGAGGACGTGATCAATATCTGGTTGGACGCCTCCGTCGAAGCGCACGATTTCATCGACCGACAGTTCTGGCGGTCGAAAGTCGGCGACATGAAGGATGTGTATCTTCCGGCTTGCGAGACCTATGTCTACGAGGATGAGCAGGGCATCAGGGGTTTCCTCTCGTTGGAGGGCAACACACTGGCGGCTCTATTCGTTTCTCCTGAATGCCAAGGCCAGGGCATTGGACGCAAGCTCGTTGAACGAGCGAAAGACCTCAGGGATCACCTCGAACTATGTGTATACAAGGACAACCACAAGTCGGTTCGATTCTATGAGACATGTGGATTTCGATCCGTCTCAGAAAAGCTCGATAAACACACCGGTTGCCCTGAGTCGGTAATGAGATTCTGCGGCTGAGATGGCTGCCGTCGGGAGGTCGTTCCGTGCTCGGAATTCTCTCGGGATCTGATGCAGGAAAAGGCAAGAAGCGGATGCGGCGGCTCTCGCCAGTGCAACAATGGAAGAAGTGGAGTTTGCAATGTGTGCCGCACGGCCGCGAATTTCCTTGGTCAACCTCTTCTGGACATTCTTTCGCATCGGGCTGCTGACCTTCGGCGGCGGCGTGGCGATGGCGGCCGTGATGCGATATGAGCTCGTTCTCAAGCGCCGTTGGCTCGGCGAGGACGACTTCGTCTCGGCCCTGTCCACCGCCACGGCTGTTCCGGGAGTGATCGCGGTGAATCTTGCCTTTCTCCAGGGGCAGCGCTTCCGCGGGCTTCCGGGGGCAGGCGCCGCCATTCTGGGGACGATCTGTCCGTCGTTCTTCGTGATCCTCCTGATCGTCTGGTTCGCGTTGCCCCATTTCGATCATCCGACGGTGGCGGTGTTCCTGAAAGGGTGCGCCATTGCTGTCAGCGGCCAGATCGCCTTCGCCACGTACACGTTTGCCCGTAGGGTGCGTCGGAACTGGCGCACCGGCCTGGCCTGTGCCTCCGGGCTGACCGTTCTGCTGCTGGGTCTTCACCCGATCTGGGCCGTGGTCGCTGCCGCCGGACTGAGCTATTTCCTCCAGGAGCCGAATGGACCGTCGGACGCCAACGGCAACGAGGAATCGCAGGAAGGAGACGCATGAACCAAACGCTGTCGTCGTTGTTTGTGAGTTTCTGCCTCATCGGAATCGGCGCGTACGGGGGAGGTCTGGTGACGGTTCCTCTGATCCAGCACGAAATCACCGAGAATCACGACTGGCTCTCCCAGCAGGAGATGGGCAGGATCGTGGCGATCGCTCAAATGACGCCCGGCCCGATCGCCATCAACGCCGCCACCTTCGTCGGATACCGCGTTGCAGGGATCGGTGGAGCCATCGTGGCCACAACGGCGGTCGTTCTGCCTTCCATCACGATCCTCTTCATACTGTCGCACATCGTCCGCCGCGTCGGTTCGAGAGAGTCCGTCCGGCGTCTTCGTACAGGGATGCACGCAGGCGTTCTGAGCCTGCTTCTCTTCGCCGTCTGGTCTTATGGGCGAGGCGTTGTCTCGGGAGCGCCGGAGTTGGGGATCGCCGTGGCGGCGTTCTTGACGCTGGTGGCATTCGACCGTCGAATCCACCCTCTGATCGTCATTGTCGCCGCCGGGCTTGTCGGCCTGCTCATCTTCTGAACCCGCGGCAGCCGGTTGCCATCCCGCGCGGCGATCAGTCGAACAACTCGGCGAACTTCTCGGCGATGTCGGAATGCTCGCAGAGGGTCTGGCCGATCAGAATGGCCCGAACGCCGACGCCGATGAGTCTCTCGACGTCACCTCGCGTCCGCACGCCGCTTTCGGCGACGACGGGCATATCGTCGTCGAGCATCCCCTTGAGCCGGCTGGTCGTGTTGAGATCGACCGTCATGGTCGTCAGGTCGCGATTGTTGATGCCGAGCACGCTGTAGCCGTGTTCCGGGAAGCCGATCAAGCTCCGGACGCTCAGCAGTGCATCGGCCTGGTGGACCTCGACGAGCACGGTCAGCGTCAGCTCCGTCGCCGCGATCATCAGGTCCATCAACTCGCCCGCCGGCAGGGCATCGGCGATCAGCAGGATGGCGTCGGCCCCGGCGGCACGCGATTCGTAGACCTGCCAGAGATCGACGATGAAGTCCTTCCGCAACACCGGCACCTCGACGGCCTGCTTGACCTGCTCGACGTATTCCAGCCTGCCCTGAAAGTACTTTTCGTCGGTCAGGACGCTGATCGCATCGGCACCGCACCGTTCATACGTCCGGGCGATCGCCACCGGATCGAAATCGGTGCGGATCAGTCCGGCCGACGGCGAGGCCTTCTTGACCTCGGCGATCACGTTGAGCCCGCGTCGGTTCGGCTTGGTGACCGCCTTATAGAAGTTGCGGCACCTCGGAAGGCCGACGATCCGCGCCTTGAGCTGGTCCAGACTGACCTGGGTCTGTCTGTCCCGCACCTCCCGGCGCTTGTCCGCAACGATCTGGTCTAAGATGTTGGCCAATGCAGTCGTGTCCCGTTTGTGACGGTAAGGGCGAATGATGATTCGCCCCTACGCCTGTGGTCCGCCGTGCTCGGCGATCTGGACGAAACCCATGCGCAGCTCGCTCAGGGTGTTCTTGAGCACCTGCGCCTCCTCGGCCGTCAGATTGCCTTTGGTCTTGGCCTCCAGCACCTCGAGCATGTCGATGTTGTACCGCGCCATCTCCAGGTC
>JAAYBA010000408.1 GCA_012719085.1 Planctomycetota bacterium | reverse complement strand
GCTTGCCGTCGTCGATGAACCGACGAATCGGGTCGGCCAGATGGTGCACGATCTGGTTGGCGAGAATCCTCCCGGCGGCGACGTCGTCGCCGTAGCTGAAACCGCCGGGAAAGACCACGATGTGGTACCGACCCAAGAGACTCTTGTCTTCAATGAGCCGGTTGACGTGAACGCGGTCCGCCTTGGCCCCGGCCAACTCCAGTGCGTGGCGCGTTTCCATGTCGCAATTGACCCCGGCCGCCCGCAACACCAATGCTCGAACCTCTGCCATGTCCTGTCCTTGTGCTCCAGCGAATTCCGTTACCAGTCCAGTGTTCTCTGCCACGCCTGTTTGAGGATGTCGATCTCGGCGTCGATGGCGTTGCCGCCGTCCTGCGAGCGAATCACGAGCTTCGAGCCGGCCGTGACCTTGCCGATCTGCCCGAACGGCAGATTCAGCATGAGCTTGGCGAAGGCGTCGTAGTGACGGGGCTCGACTTCGACCACGTAGCGGCTGTTCGACTCGCTGAACAACTGCGCGTCGAGCCGGGCGCAGTCCTTCGACGCGGGCAGGCCGCGCAGGTCCGCTTCGATGCCCAGCCCGCCGGCAAAGGCCATTTCCGCCAGCGCCACCGCCAATCCGCCTTCGGAACAGTCGTGACAGCTTGCGACGAGCCCGTCGGCGATGCCCTGCGCCACCTTCCGGGCGATTCGCGGCGCCAGTTCGAGGTCCAGCTTGGGCACGTTGGCGCCGAGCCGGCCCCGAAGCTTGTAGTAGTGCGATCCGCCAAGCTCGTTGCCGGTCCGTCCGACGACAAACAGCAGGTTGCCGGGCCTCTTGGCGTCCATCGTGACACATCGTTCGACGTCGTCCACGATCGACATGGCGCTGATCAGCAGCGTCGGCGGGATACGGATCGTCGTGCCGTCCTCGCAGGCGAACTCGTTGTTGAGCGAGTCCTTTCCGGAGATGAAGGGGGCGCCGTAGGCCATCGCGCCGTCGTAACAGGCCTGGGCCGCCCGGACGAGCGTTCCGAAGGTCTGCGGATGCGTGCAGTTGCCCCAGCAGAAGTTGTCGAGCAGGGCGATGCGGTCCACTCGGCCGCCAACACAGATGAGGTTTCGAACGGCCTCGTCGATCCCCGCCAGGGCCATCCAGTAGGGGTCGATGTCGCCGTAGAGCGGGTTCATGCCGCAACTGATCGCCAGGCCGCGAGAGCTGGTCGGCTTCGGCCGAATCACGGCCGCGTCGCCGGGGCCGTCGTTCGCGACGCCCACGAGCGGCTTGATGACCGAGCCGCCCTGCACCTCGTGGTCGTACTGGCGGATGACCCACTCCTTGCTGGCGACGTTGTACGAGGCCAGGACGCCCAGCAGTTCGTCGTTGTAGTTGGGCTTCTCGGCCTCGGCCGGCTCGCTCAGGGCCGGCGCAGCCCAGACCGCCTTGCGGCTGTACTTCGGCACGCCGTCGTGGAGGAAGTCCATGTCCAGCTCGGCCACCTGCTGCCCGTTGTACCGCAGACGCAGCTTGCGGTCGTTCGTGAAGCGGCCGATGACGGTCGCCTCGACGTTCTCGCTCTCGAAGATCCTCAGGATGGCCTCGCGGTTCTCCGGCTTGACGGCGATGACCATTCGCTCCTGCGCCTCGCTGATCCATATCTCGGTGTAGCTCAGGCCCGTGTACTTGAGCGGGACGGTGTCGAGATCGACTTCGGCGCCGAGTTCGGCGCCCATCTCACCGACGGCGCTGCTCAATCCGCCGGCGCCGCAGTCGGTGATCGCCTCGTACAGGCCGGCTTCGTTGGCCTGCAGGAGGACGTCGAGCATCTTCTTCTCGGTGATGGCGTTGCCGATCTGCACGGCGTGTGAGAAGACCGTCTCGTGCTCGTGCGTCATCTCGCCGCTGGAGAAGGTGGCGCCGTGAATGCCGTCGCGTCCGGTGCGCCCGCCGACCACGACGACCAGGTTGCCGCTCTGCGGGTGCTTGAACGCCTTGTCCCTGTCCATCAGGCCGATGTTGCCGCAGTAGACCAATGGGTTGCCAAGATAACGGTCGTCGAAGTAGATCGCGCCGTTGACGGTGGGAATGCCCATGCGGTTGCCGTAATCGCGCACGCCCGCGACGACGCCCTTCATGATCCGCCGCGGGTGCAGGACGCCCTTGGGGACCTCGTCGAGGGCCATGTCGGGCTCGCCGAAGCAGAAAATGTCCGTGTTGGCGATCGGGCGGGCCCCCATGCCCGTGCCCATCGGGTCGCGGATGACCCCGCCGATGCCCGTGGCGGCCCCGCCGTAGGGATCGAGCGCCGAGGGGTGGTTGTGGGTTTCGACCTTGAAGCAGACGGCCGAGTCCTCGTCGAACTCCACGACCCCGGCGTTGTCGGCGAAGACCGAGATGCACCAGTCCTTGTTGAGGTCCTGCGTGGCCTTGAAGACGGTCTCTTTGAGCAGATTGTCGAAGTGGATCGTCTGGCCGTCCATCGTCAATTCGACGGCGCTGCGCAGCGTCTTGTGAACGCAGTGCTCGCTCCAGGTCTGGGCCAGGCTCTCCAGCTCGATGTCGGTCGGCTCTCTCTCCAGGCGGCAAAAATAGGCCTGAATGGCCTTCATCTCGGTGAGGTTCAGGAACAGGTCCCGATCCTTGCTCAGGGCCTCCAATCCCGCGTCGTCGAGATCGCGGATGGGCCAGTGTGTGATGTTGAGTTCGTACGGGCTCAGGTGCGGGCTGGGCGGCTCGGCCTCGTCGCCGACGACCACGTCCTCGATGCAGTCGTTGGCCAGGACCCGCTTGGCGATCGTCTCGATCTGTGCGGGACGGACCTCACCGAGCAGGACGTACTTGCGGGCCGTCCGAACGTGTGCTCCGGAAACGCCCATGTCGGAGATAGCCGTCATCACGGACTGGGCCACCGGGTCGGTGACACCGCTCTTGAGATGGACCTCGATCAGTGTCGCGCGGGCCAGGCCGGCCGGGGCGGTGCTCCGCCCGATGTAATACTCCTCACAGACCGGATCGCTGAGCAGCTCTCCGGCCACGCGGTTGGCGAAGGCCGAATCGAAATCCGCCTCGATGAGAAACACCTTAGCCGACTGCACCGCCTCAATCGAGGTGATGCCGAGTTCGCGAATGTCTTCCAGCACTCCGTTGCCGTGCACGTCGGAAAAGCCGGCTCGGTTGAACACTTCAAAGCGCCACTGCTTCACGACAAAAGTTCCTTCTTCCTGATTTTGTATTTGACCAGAGCGGCCCGCTTCCTGCAGGCGCCATCGAGAAAGGCGTCGATAGTCTGCCTGTCCTCAGCCTTCAGCGCCTGTCTAATGGCGGCAAGTTCGGCGATAACACGGTCGATCCCTTCGACAAGGTTGTCGGTATTGGCCAGCAGGACATCGGTCCAGACATTGGCCGGACCGGAAGCAATTCTCGTGCTGTCGAGAAAGCCTTTGCCAGCCGACTTCATATCGCCTGCGTCGCTGGCGTTGACCAACCCGGCCGCAAGGACATGGGGCAGATGGCTGACATTGGCCAGAACACGATCGTGCTCGGTTGGAGTCATCACCTCAATGAAACAGCCGAGGGCCGACCAGAACCGCTTCAAGGCCCTGACCGCTTGACCACTCGTTGTTTCCGTCGCGGTCAGAATGCAGCGGGCATCGACGAAAAGGTCGTCCCGGGCGAACTCCACACCTCTCTGTTCCGAGCCAGCGATGGGATGCGAACCGACATAGGGCGCCCCCCGGGTCAGTCGTTCGCCAGCCCAGCGATGCGGGAGCAGCTTGGTCGATCCGACGTCGGTGACAATGCAGTCGGTTCGGATCAGCCCGTTGATATCGGCGAAATACTGCTCGAAGGTGAAGATCGGCGTCGCCAGGATAACCAAGTCCGCATTGGCGAGGGCAGACGGAAGATCGTCGGCAATCTCGGTGGCAATCGCCAGGGCCCTGGCCTTGACCCGCGTGGCGGGTCGATGGCTGTAGCCAACGACCGACATCTGCGGTGCTCGCTGGCGAATTGCCGAAGATATCGAGCCACCCAGAAGACCAAGACCTATGACGCAAATACGCTGTAAGTCTCTCACTGAAAAGACCTTATGCTTGAAAGAAGGAATCCGGCCGACGTCCAAGGGTATAGCGGACACACGGGCCTGTCAATTTTTTTCTTTGCCTGAGCCGTGCAAAATGTTAGCATCAGCCCCTTGAAACCGAGCTAACGGATCTGGCAAACGATTGGAAGTCCCCGCCTGTGGCGTGGGGCGTTTTTTTTGTGAACCCGTCGGTGAGTGACGGGCGTATGGGGCGGTGGTGGTAGAACAGGCCGAACGACGCTATGGCACGCGAAAACAATAGACCGAACAATGGAGGCTACCTGGACTTCGAGCAGAAGGTGGCCGATCTTGAACGACAGGCCGATGAGTTGCGCAAACTCAGCGCCAGAAAGGGAATCGACTACTCCGTCGAGATCCGGCGTATTGAGAAGGACCGCATTGTCGAGCTGAAGCGCACGTACTCCAATCTCACCGCCTGGCAGACCGTCCTGGTCGCCCGCCACCCACAAAGGCCGATCCTGAGTGACTATCTCAACCTCATGGTCAAGGACTTTCGCGAGCTGCACGGGGACCGGCTTTTTGGTGATGACCGCGCGATCATCACCGGGATCGGGCAGATTGCCCGCAATAAGGTCTTGATCGTCGGGCAGGACAAAGGCAAGAGCACCAAAGAGAAGATCGTGTGCAATTTCGGTTGCCCGAACCCGGAGGGGTACCGCAAGGCATTGGCCAAGATGCGTTTTGCTGAGAAATACGGCCTGCCCATTGTGACGCTGATCGACACGCCGGGAGCATACCCCGGGGTGGGCGCTGAAGAGCGCGGCCAGGCGCAGGCGATCGCGCTGAATCTCAGCAAGATGTCGCGACTGAGGGTCCCTATCGTCTCGATCTGCATCGGTGAGGGTGGTTCGGGGGGGGCGCTGGGCATTGCCGTTGGCGACCGCCTGGCGATGCTCGAGTTCTCCTACTATTCGGTCATCTCTCCTGAGGGGTGTGCCGCCATCCTGTGGCGCGACGGATCTCGCGCATCGGACGCGGCCGAGGCCCTCAAGCTGACGAGCAAAGACCTGTACCGGCTCGGCCTGGTTGACGCCATCATTCCCGAGCCGGTTGGCGGGGCCCACCGCAACGTGCATGATACCGTTTACAACGTCGAGACCTACGTCGCCAAGACTCTCGCACAATTGCAGCACATGCCCGTGGATGATCTGCTGGAGAACCGCTATCAGAAGTGGCGGGCCCTGGGCAGCCGAGCCACCGCCGAGAGCCCTCGGATCGTGGACCGCGGAACGCGCATTGTCGCAACCGGTCGCCTGGCCGGCGCCAGACGCGACTCGTCCGCCGCCAAGGTGTAGCCGGATAGCTGTATCGGCTGTCCAGGACGTTCTCGTCATTCCTGCCGCGCCAGAGGTGCTCCATTTCGACTCCCTCGACTGAACGGCTGTCCGCATCAATGCGATCTCGGAAAGTGCCGAAACCGCACGGTATCCTCTGAATTCCCGGTGGCGGCAAGAAAACGCTTGACCGGACCTCCTTAGTGGGCTATCCTCGCGATGTTGACGGATCGCGGCAAAAGGCATGACTTGAGGGTGGATCCGGACGATTGAGTCTGGCCCATGGTGGCGAAAGGCTTGGTCTGCAATACGCCTCGGCTCAAGCCGAGTGCAGGAGGAGCGGAATGATGAAGAGCAAACGTGTGGTTGTCTGGATCAGTGCGCTGATCGGTCTTCTGGCTCTGTGCGGCTGCAACGGTACGACAGCGGAAAACTCGGAACTGAAGGGGCAGGTCGATGAACTCAAGGCTAATCTGAAGGAGACGACAGCTCAGAGAGACGCCCTTCGGCAGGATATCGAGAAGCTCGAGAGTTCGCTTGATGAGGCGGAATCCAGCTTGGCAGGTACGTCCGAGGCCCGGGACAACCTGCAGCATCAAGTCAAGGAATTGGCCGCCTCACGGGATCAGCTCAATGTTAAAGTCGATGAGTTGGCCGCGGCTCGGATAGCACTGCAGAAGAAGATCGATGAACTGGGCCAGGACAGAGGCCAGCTTCAGCAGAGAGTTGGTGATTTGGTGAGGTCGCGTGATGAGCTTCAGGTGATGGTCGAGAATCTCGTGGACACACGGGGGCTTCTGGAACGGCAAGTGGCCTCCTTGAGCAATGCGCGCGATTCGGCCGTGGCGGATGCCAAGGCCGCGCAGACCAAAATCGAGCAGTTGGGTAACAAGTTGAAGGTGCAGGCGCAGCAGATGACGGAACTGCAGGGTCAGATCGTTGCGATCCGTTCGGTTCTCGAACAGTTGCAGCAGAAGCTCGAGTAGATTCCGTGACGTCAGATGCTTCGGGCGGCCGGGTCTGCCGCCAGCCGCGACATGTGTGGCGCGCATGAGGTTCCGGGCAGGCTCAGGTGCGTGCTGCCGATGGGCCTGCCTCGCAGAACATGGTTTCGCAGGCGAATGGCCTGTGACGAAGACCGGGAGACCCGGGAATGCATGTGGACAGCAGCGGCCGGGAGGTCACGCATACGGCGAGAATGCAGGTCGCGGGATCGTTGCACCGGGTCGCGCATTGGTGGTCCCGTCTGAACCTGTTCGTACACAGGGCTCTGACCGTCGTTTTCGCCTCCTCGTTCAACGTTCTGCTGCGATGTGTATGCGGCAGCAATCGGCTGACGGTCACGAGGGCAGACATCTTCCGCGAGCACGTTGAAGGGGGGGGCAACATCTTCGCTTTCTGGCACAGCCGCCTGTTCTATCTGGTCTACTACTACGTCCGACATGCGCGGCGGTGCAAGGTCGCGATGCTTGTGAGTCTTAGTCGCGATGGGGATTACGGCGCCGCCCTGGTCCGCCGATTGCGGCAGGACGCTGTGCGAGGATCGACCAGCCGGGGAGGCCAGAGGGCGGTGCGGCGACTGGCGGAGAAGATCGCCGAGGGACGCAACATCGCTATCACTCCGGACGGACCAAGAGGGCCGGCTCTTCATGTCAATGAGGGGATCGTGAAGCTGGCCCAGATCACCGGCGCCAGGATCATTCCAGTCAGCTATGATGCCACGAGCAAACGCCGACTCAAGAGCTGGGATCGTTTCGTGATCGTCAAGCCATTCGGCCGTGTCCATGTGGCCTTCGGGGAGCCGATCGAAGTCCCCAAAGGCATCACGGCAGCCGAACGCAGTCAATACCGCGACCGATTGGAACAAACGCTCCACGAACTGGACGAAATCTGTGCGGCGCAGGTATCCCGCCAAACGGTGCGTGCACACGTAGAAACGAGAGAAATGACTTCACCAGAGGCCCGGCCTGCCGTACCTCCGCATCGCGCCGGGTGAACGCCGCACACCGCTTGATCGGTCGGTATATCTCAGCAGGTCAGGTGTTGTTGAGTTCCCGAGGGTCACGTCCTTCCTCGATTGCGATGATCTTGCCGACCCGCCGTTGGTGTCGTCCGCCGCTGAACTCGGTGCTGAGCCAGGCCTCGACGATCTTGCGCAGGAGGACCTCTCCGATCTGGTCGCCGGAGAGGCATAGAACATTCGTGTCGTTATGATCGCGGGAGATCTGGGCACTCAACTCATCATGGCACAACGCCGCTCGGATTCCCTTGACCTTGTTGGCCGCGATGCTCATCCCCAAACCGGTCGCACAGATCAGGATCGCGCGGTCCGCCTGGCCCTCCGAGACGGCTTTCGAGACAATATAGGCCAGATCGGGGTAGTCCACTGGGTGTGTGCCGTCGGTGCCGAAATCGATGCACTCATGCCCCATCTGGGTGACGATGGCCTTGGTCTGCTGCTTGGCGTCAAAGCCACGATGGTCGCTTCCAACTGCTACCTTCATATGTCGAGTTCACCTATTCGCGCCGTTATGGCGGCTTCAATGATGTCAGCGCACCGGTCAAAGCACTCCTGCGGCTGCCCCACCGGGTCCGGGATCTCGACGTCGCTCGCCAACAGCGAACACTTCGTACGGCCGTCGGGAGAAAGCGAGCGCACCTCCTCGCAGTGGGCCCAAGTCATGCCGAAAACAACATCGCTTGCCTCGACCAGTGAACGGGTCAAATGCCGGCTCGTGTGGTTCGTTATGTCAACTCCCTTCAGGCGACAGGCCGCAACGGCCCCATTGCTCGCCGGAACACCAACCATATCCATAACGCCCGCTGAGATCACTTTGTAACCGTTCCGTTCCAGTTCGTCAACGCCACATCCCAGTTTTTTCGCCAGTTGCGCTTTGAAGAGCCCTTCGGCCATGGCGCTACGGCAGGTGTTTCCCGTGCAGACAAACAAGAACGTCATACTCGCGATCGACTGCAAGTCCATTTCCGAGTAGACCCCTTCTCGCAACACCTCTACGCCGTGACGGCCAACTCTGGCCAACGTGCTGCTTTGTTTGTACCGGCACGGACCACCGTCGAGAATGATGTCCAGTTGGTTGCCCAGTTGGGCGACAACTTGGTCGGCGTCCGTGGCCGGATCCTGACCGCCCAGGTTGGCGCTGGGCGCAACTACCGGGTGACGCGCCAGTTGCAGCAGCATGGCGGCTGCCGGATGCTGTGGACAGCGAATGCCGATGGACCCGTCCTTGTACAGGATATCGAATGCCTCATCGCCGATCCGCCCCTTCTGTCGGCTCAGTTCGACCGGGTGAAGTCCGAAAACGAGTGTCAGAGGCCCGGGCCACGCGCGGCAGATCAGGTTCTCCACACGGCGGTCCGTCTTGGGAACGTACGCGCGATAGGCGTCATTGCGGCCGATGTGCAGCGTATAGTGCTTGTCGGCATCTCTGCCCTTGAGGCTGTCCAGTCGCGCGACGGCGTCCGGCGCGGCCCGGCAGGCGATGCCATAGACGGTCTCTGTCGGAAAGGCGACCAAGCCCCCGGCATCCACCACCTCGGCTGCGGCAGTCAGGTGCTCGATATCGGCTTCAGAACCATCAATGCGAATCAGTTTTGCTGTCATAAGCCGCAACAATACACCAAGAGACGCGATTTCGCAAGGGCCCTTCCAGACAACGCTGGCACGGGATGATCCGAGGGGCGAATCCGCAACTCGGCAGTCGAAATCGCAATACCAGCCGGCATGACGGAGAGGTTTGCCGTGTCGATTGCGGGTGGCAAATGCGAATTTGAAGGTGCGCAGCCGCGGACAGCGTGAGGAAGGGGCCGCGTGCCTGAGAGGACATGCGGTTCATCGACCTATATGTGCACCAGGCCTGCGACAATGGCATTCCGGACGAGATCGACGATGTGACGAGCCCTGAACTTCCTCATGATATCGCCCCGATGGACCTCCACCGTCCGTCTGGATCGGTGAAGCGCCGCGGCAATCTGTCCGTTGGTGTTGCCCTGCAGAATGAGATGGAGCACCCTTCGTTCGACCTCCGTCAGGGGTTTCGATGGCAGGTGGCCGGCCGTGGCATGCAGGGCCTGGTCCACCGCCGAGAGCAGGCGATCCATCTGCGGGGGCCTCTCGAGGCAATCGGTCGCGCCGGCTTTCATGGCCTGGACTGCCGTATCGATTCGCCCGGGTTCGACGAGCGTGATGACCGGCAGCCAAGGCGCAATCCGCTTGGCTTGGGTCAGCAGATCGAGTCCTTCGTCTGCCGGCTCGTCGATATTGGCGACAAGAAGCCGACATCCGCTGTCGTATATTGACGTCAGACAGGCCTCGCAGGTAGAGAAGAAGGCCACGCTCACCCCCGCCCGGTGGAGGTCTCGCTGTACAGGATCCATACCGGCAACATCGCCGTTCGCATAGAAGATGGGAGCGCCCCCACAGGCCTCTTCCCGACCTGCCCCCATACGGGTTCGCTCCTTCAGATCGATCATTCGGTCCGTCCCACCTCTTGCGCGTCCCGATCTCTATCGCCGTCGGCGGTCTTCCGCTGTTTTGCCGGCCCGGCCCGTACCCACAGTATGCATTTGCCATTGTGCGGCGTTTCTGCTGGGACGGCCATAGGGAAAATACTCGAAACGCGATGAGTGATCTCACCCATGTTTATAGCGGTCTTCGTCAGGGCAATCGGCTCGCCGTGTGCCGCCAGACCGGGCACACCCCTCGTTAGCGGACACATGCGGTTTTGTTTGACGCTCGGGTGGATTTACGCTATCGTGGCATCCTCCGGATCAACGGCGTGGCGGCGTTTCTGTGGGCATAGATCGACCGGCCGGCCGTAGATGTCAGATCTTCCAGAACGTACAAACAGGTCGAGCAGTACCGCGAGTTGGGCCGTCAAATGGTAGGACGTCTCGACGCATTGAATGAAGGAGTCCGGAACACGCCGGACATACCGTATGGGAGCAATCACGATGACAGATAAACAACGGAGCTGGGAGAAGCGGCTCGCCGCCGGGCCCGACGAACTGACGGTCAACTACGTCGAATCGCTGTCGTACGACACGCGGCTCTACAAGTACGATATTGTCGGCTCCATCGCGCACGCCACAATGCTGGCCGAGCGCAAGCTGATTACCCAGGCCGAGTTGAAAGCAATCAAGAACGGTCTGATCGAGATCAGCGAACAGATCGAGGCCGGACACTTCCGCTTCGACAAGGCCCACGAAGACGTCCACATGGCCATCGAGGCGGCCCTGATCGACAAGATCGGCGAGCCGGGCAAGAAGCTCCACACCGCCCGCAGCCGCAACGATCAGGTGGCCACCGACGTCCGCCTGTGGCTGCGCGACGAGATCGAGGGCCAGCAGGCCGCCATCGTCCAGCTCCAGAAGGCCTTTGTCCAACTGGCCGGCAAGCACGACGACGACCTGATGCCTGCCTACACCCACTTACAGCGGGCCCAGCCCATCGTCATCGGTGCCTACCTGCTGAGCTTCGTCGAGCAGCTCGAACGCGACTTCATCCGCCTGACCAACTGCCGCAACCTGCTGAACGTCTCTCCGTTGGGCAGCGGGGCGATCGCCGGCTCGACGCTGGCCATCGACCGGCTCAGCACGGCCTGCCAGTTGGCCTTTGCCGACATCGCCCACAGCAGCATCGACGCGATCAGCGACCGTGATTTCTGCGCCGAGTTCATCTTCGATTGTGCCCTGATCGGCGCGCATCTGTCGCGGTTTGCCGAGGACTGGATCCTGTTCTCCTCGAACGAGTTCGACTTCATTCAGATCGATGATGCTTTCTGCACGTCGTCGAGCATGATGCCGCAGAAGCGCAACCCCGACGTGCTGGAACTGATGCGGGGCAAGACCGGCTCGCTCTACGGCGCCCTGATCGGGATGCTGACGATCCTCAAGGGCCAGCCATCCGGCTACAACCGCGACCTGCAGGAGGACAAGATCCACTTGTTCGCCGCCGCCGACACGGTTCGGGCCTCGCTGGAGATGGCCCGTGCAGTGGTGGCCCATACGCAGTTCAAGACGGCCAGGATCGCCGCCGGCCTCGACGCGGGCTTCCTCGACGCCACGGCGCTGGCCGAGTACCTCGTGGGCAAGGGCGTTCCCTTCCGTGCCGCCCATGGCGTTGTCGGGGCGCTCGTCTCGCTGTGCGAGAAGGACGGGCGGTCGCTGTCGGAAGTGTCGCTGGAGACGTTCAAAGAGCACGCGTCGCAGATCGACGCCGATGTGTACGAATACCTTGGCGCTCGTCACGTGGTGCAGCGCTACGCCTCGGCCGGCGCCGCCGGGCCGGAACAGGTCAAGGAACGGATCGCCTTCTGGAAGAAGCATCTCGCCGAGCGATGAGACCGCACGAAGACGACATCACCGCGTGGTTCCGCCAGCAGAGCCACATCGATCCGTCCGCGTTTCCCATCGGCATCGGGGACGACATGGCCGAGGTGTGCCTGGGCGATGCGGCGTCGGTCCTGATCACCACCGATATGCTGCTCGACGGCTCACACTTCGACTTGAAGACGGCGACGCTCGAACAGGTCGGCTACAAGGCCATGGCCGCCAGCCTGAGCGACTGCGCCGCGATGGCGACGGTGCCGCTGGCGGCGGTGGTGGCGGTGGCGCTGCCGCCCGGTTTCGGGCAGGCCCGGCTCAAGGAACTGCACGCCGGCATTGCCGTCGCGGCCGAGAAGTATGACTGCCCGCTCATCGGCGGGGACATCACGTCGTGGCGGCAGAGCCACCCCTTTGCCGTCAACGTCACGATGCTGAGCCGGCGGGCAGCAAACGCACCAGTGCGGCGAAATGGCGCCCAAGCCGGCGACGCCGTCTGCGTGACCGGCTCGCTCGGCGGCTCGCTGCTGCGAAAGCACCTGGCGTTCGAGCCGCGCGTCCGGGAGGCGCTCAAGCTCGCGCAGTCGGTGACTCTCAACGCCATGATGGACATCAGCGACGGCCTGAGCACCGATCTCAATCGCATCTGCGAGCGGAGCGGCGTCGGCGCGATCCTCGAGGCGGCGAGCATCCCGATCTCCGACGATGCCAGGACGTTGGCCGACCCGCTGGCGGCGGCGCTGCATGACGGGGAGGACTTCGAATTGCTTTTCACGCTGACGTCCGAGCAGTGCACGCGACTGATGCAGGCGTGGGACGACCCGACGCCGATCGCGCGGATCGGCCGGATCACAGGAGGCAGCGGAATGCAGATACGAATGCCCGATGGACGGATGGCCGAGTTGACTCCCGGCGGATACGACCATTTGAACGAGCCCGAATGAGGGCCTGGAATGGAGAGAGCAACATGATGCGCACACGAAAGACATGCCGAGTCGTTGTCGTGACACTGATTGTTTTGGCGGCCTGCCTTGTCTGCGCCGGCGCTGAACGCCTGGACCGGGGCTTGATCGCCGTGCCGCGCGAGGATGGTTCGGTCTTTCTCAGTTGGCGTCTGCTAGCCCGCGACAGCGACGAGACGCGCTTCTCGCTCGTGCGCCGGGAGGGGTCGGGGGACGACATTGTGCTGACCACGTCGCCGTACCGACTGACGAACTTCGTCGACAAGGGCGTCTGGGGCTCGGGCGGGGTCGCGCGCCGATATGAGTTGCGCGTCCATCCGGCAGGCGATGCCGCCGTCACAGAAACCGCGTACGCCACGATCAAGCAGGACTCGAGCCCCTATTTTCGCATCCCGCTGGCGGGCGATTACGACTTCCAGAAGGTGGGCATCGGCGACCTGACCGGGGACGGGGCGCTCGAATTTCTCATCAAGCAGCCCAACTTCAATACCGACCCTTACCAGCAGCCCGGCTATTGGAAGCCCAGCACCACCACCTATAAGATCGAAGCCTATCGGCTCGACGGCACGCTGCTGTGGCGCCACGACATGGGCTGGTCGATCGAGGCGGGCATCTGGTACTCGCCCTGGGTCGTCTACGACATCGACGGCGACGGCAAGGCCGAAGTCTACTGCAAGGCGGGCGAAGGCGATCCGCGCGATGAGAAGGGCCTCGTGCAGACGGGCCCCGAGTGGCTCGTGAAACTCGACGGCGAGACCGGCCGCATCGTGGCGAAGACCGACTGGCTCAGCCGGGATGGATACCCGAGCTACAATTACTACTGCCGAAATTTCCTCGCCGTCGCCTATCTCGACGGCAAAACGCCTTCCATCATCATGCAGCGGGGCACGTACAACCTGATCAAAACGCAGGCGATGGACAAGGAGTTCAAGACCCTCTGGTACTGGGACTCGACCCAGGAGCAGCGCCGGTACGCGGGCCAGGGCTCTCATGGACTGATCACGGCCGACGTGACCGGCGACGGACGCGACGAACTGGTCATCGGCGCGGCCGTGCTCGACGGCCGGGGCAAGGGGCTCTGGTCGCTCGAGATGGGCCATCCGGATATCTGCTACGTCGGCGACATCGATCCGTCCAATCCGGGCCTGGAGATCTACTACGGCTTCGAATCGCGACAGAAGACCGACGGAATGTGCGTGGTGGACGCCAAAACGGGCCGCAAGCTGTGGGGACATAAAGAGCCGACGTTTCACCTGCACGGCCAGGGCATGGCCGCCGAGGTGCTCGCCGAGCATCCCGGTATGGAGGTGCTGGCGGGCGAACGCGACTATCCGAAGCGATGGCTCTACAGCGCGACCGGTGAGTTGATCGAGGCCAACGGCGAACTGCCGCTGTCGCCCCGGCCGCTGTGGTGGGACGATGACCCGCAGAAGGAGGTGCTCTTCGGGCGGACGATCCGCAAGTGGAACGGCCCGACGCTGGGAACGGTCGAGGGCCGCGCGATCGCCGTGATGGACTGCCTCGGCGACCATCGTGAGGAAATCGTTACGAGCCTGCCGGGTGAGCTGCGCATCTACACCACGACGATCCCCTCGCAGCAGAGGCGCCTCTGCCTGCTCGAAGACCGTCAGTATCGTCTGGGCGTCGTCGCGCAGACGATGGGATACTACTACCCAGCGCAGCTTGGGAAGTAGCGTGTTGCCAGGATGGTGGGGACCGCCTGTCCCGCACAAGGAGTGGAATGCATCACGGCCCGCGCATGTCTGTCATGCTGAGCGGAGCGTAGCGCAGTCGAAGCATCTGGCCAGAGATCGTGTATCGGCTTGGTTTGTACCCGGATTTCTCCGCTCCGCTTCGCTCCGGTCGAAAAGACAAAAGGGGGGGCTCCGGACGAAATGACAATACAACGGGACACTCTGGTCGAGATGGCAGAAGAGAACCGTATGCCAAGCCTCCGGGAAGGCAAGTGTTTGTAGAAGGGTGCTGGAGTATCCGTCGTTGGGATTCGATTCTTGTCAGGTGAAACACTGTGGAAGAGATAATAACATCCGACTCAGCGGAACAGACGATGGCGTTGGGCCGGACCCTGGGCGGGCGGCTGCGGGGCGGTGAGGTGCTCGCGATCGTCGGGCCTCTCGGCAGCGGCAAGACGCACCTGATCAAGGGCATTGCCGAAGGCGCCGGCGCGCCGGACGCCCGCGAGGTAAACAGCCCGACGTTCGTTCTCGTCAACGAGTACGCCGGGCGACTCGACCTGTACCATATCGACGCCTACCGCCTCGATTCCGTCGCCGAGTTCGAGATGCT
>JAAYBA010000407.1 GCA_012719085.1 Planctomycetota bacterium | reverse complement strand
TGGGCCCCTTGTGGGACTTCAATCTGAGCCTCGGCAACGCCGATTACCTCGACGGCTGGGATCCGCAGGGCTGGTACTACCCGCTGATTTCTCAGTCGGATTACCTTCACGGCTGGTACACCCGCCTCTTCCAGGACCCGCAGTTCCGCCTGCTCTATGCCGACCGCTGGTTCGAGTTTCGCCGTAGCACGTTCACGACCGAGCGCCTGCTGAAGGTCATCGACGATTATGCCGCTCTGCTCGACGAGGCGCAGGCCCGGAACTTCGCACGCTGGCCGATCCTGGGACGCTACATCTGGCCCAACTGGTACGTCGCCTACACCTATCGCCAGGAAATCGACTGGATGAAGGGCTGGCTGAACCAGCGGCTGGCGTGGATGGACGATCGGATCGCCGTCGAATATGCCGCGGCGCCGCCGACCTTCAATCAACAGGGCGGCCACGTTGAGACGGGGTTCATCCTGGCTGTGGATGGGCCCGGGACCATCTACTATACCTTCGATGGCTCCGATCCGCGATCGCTCACAGGTTCCGACGCCGTGCATCGGACCGTGCTGGTCCCGGAGAATGCGGCCAAGCGCGTGCTCGTGCCGACTGGTCCGGTCGACGAGGCCTGGAAAGGGGGGGCGACGTTCGACGATTCTGCATGGTCACTGGTGACCGGCAGTCCCGGCGGCGTCGGTTTCGAGAGGAACGTGGGTTACGAGCATCTGATCACGTTCGATGTGGGAGACGCGATGTACGGCCGGCAACGCGGTTGCTATCTCCGCATTCCCTTCACGATCGCTGACGGAGCCGACCAGTTCGACAAGGTGATGTTGCAGATTCGGTATGACGACGGCTTCGTTGCCTATCTGAACGGGACCGAGATCGCCCGGCGCAACGTTGCAGGGACGCCGGCCTGGAACGCCGGCGCCGACGACCAGAATCCGGACCTGGTGGCGATGGAATTTGAAGAGATCGACATCGCCGATTTCGAGTCGCTGCTGCGCCGCGCCGGCAACGTTCTGGCGATCCACGGCATGAACGTTTCGGCAACGAGTTCGGATTTCCTGATCTCGGTCGAGCTGGTGGCGAGCACGGTCGAACGGCAGGAGGGCGTCCCTGCGGTCGAGAGATACGTCGGTCCGTTGGCCCTGAGTGGCAGTGTGCAGGTCAAGGCCCGGTCGTTGGTCGGCGGCAGTTGGAGCGCCCTGAACGCCGCGACGTTCGCGGTCGGACCGGTGGCCGAGAACCTTCGGATCAGCGAGATCATGTACCATCCGGCCGACGATCCGAACGCCGAGTACGTCGAGCTGGTCAACGTCGGCGCCGAGACGATCGACCTGGGCCTCGTCGAGTTCACCGCCGGCATTGGGTTCGCGTTCCCGAGCATCAAGCTTGTCCCGGGCGAGTTTCTGCTGCTCGTGCGGGATCCGGCGGCGTTCGAGGCGGCGTATGGCCCGGGCCTGCCCGTGGTCGGCTCCTACGACGGCCGGCTCGACAATGCGGGCGAGAGGATCGAGCTGAGGGATGCTGCAGGGCAGGTCATCCACGACTTTCGCTATGAGGACGACTGGCACGCCAAGACCGACGGCAAAGGGTACTCCCTGACGGCAGTGGACCCCGCGAGCATCGCCCCGCAAGACTGGGGCGACAAGAGCGCCTGGCGCGCCAGCATCCTCCCCGGCGGCTCGCCTGGTTTCGACGATGCGGGCATGACGCCGTAAGAGCGATTGATGATTTGCGCCCGGTACGGGCGAATAAGTATTCGCCCGTGCGCCGGATGCGGTAGAATACCCGCAGGCGCCGCACCAGCCGGCGCGATGGAGCATCAAGGCACTTGGAAAGGACCCACATGTTCGAGCGATTCACCGAGCACGCGAGGGAGGTCATGTCTCTGGCCAATCAGGAGGCCCAGCAGTTCGGGCACGAGTTCATCGGCACCGAACACATTCTCTGGGGTCTGGCCAAAGAGGTC